>NZ_CP095068.1 GCF_022921055.1 Hymenobacter volaticus | reverse complement strand
GTGCGGCCGCAGTATACCAGCCAGCCGGGCGTTATTCCGGCGGGGCTCACTTGGGAAACTTCAACCACCCAAGACCTAGGCCTGGATTTGAGCGCGCTCAACAACCGGCTGACGCTGAATGCCGACGGCTACATCCGCAACACCACCGACATGTTCACGGTGGGCATGACCTTGCCGGCCGTGTACGGTACCGACGTGCCCAAAGGCAACTACGCCGACCTCAAGACCAAAGGCTGGGAACTGGCCGTGAGCTGGCGCGACGAACTCAGCGCGGGCGCCAAGCCGCTCACCTACGGCCTGCGTCTGACTTTGGCCGACTACCAAGCGCGCATCACCAAGTACAACAACCCCAACAAGCGCCTCACCGACTACTACGAAGGCCAGAAGCTCGGCGAAATCTGGGGCTACACCACGGCGGGGTACTTCACGTCGCCCGACGATGTGACCAACTCGGCCTCGCAGGCTCTGTTTCTGGGCGGCACTTCCGGTTTGCTGCCCGGCGACATCAAGTTTGCAGACGTGAATGGTGATGGGGTCATCAACAACGGCGACAACACCGTGGACAGCCCCGGCGACCGGCAGGTGATAGGCAATTCGCTGCCACGCTACACCTACGGCGCCACACTGGATCTGAACTGGAACAACTTCTTTTTCTCGACCTTCTTCCAGGGCGTCGGGCACCAGGATTGGTATCCGGGAGCGGAAGCGGGGGTGTTCTGGGGCCAGTACAACCGCCCTTACAACAAAATCCCGAAGTCGCAGCTCGGCAACATCTGGTCCGAGGACAACCTAGATGCCTACTTCCCGCGCTACCGGGGCTACATCGCTCAAAACGGGGGTGGCACGCTGACCCAGACGCAAACCAAGTACCTACAAAACGCGGCGTACATCCGGCTGAAAAACATTCAGCTCGGCTACAACTTGCCTGCCACCTTAATCAACCGCGTCAAGATGACGGCGGCCCGGGTGTACGTATCGGGCGAGAACCTGTGGTCTTGGTCGCCGCTCTACAAAGTCACCAAAGACTTGGACGTGGAAAATATCGGCCGCTCGGATGAGATTATCGGAGGCAATAACAGCGGCAACGGCAACAACTACCCGATTCTGAAAAACCTGACGCTCGGGTTGTCGGTGACGTTTTAACGGATGAAAAACAGCAAAGTCATGAAGTACTACATTGGTTGGCTCTTATGCTTGAGTGTCGCGCTGATGGGCTGCGAAAAGCTGGACCAGGAACCGCAAGCCACGGTCACGGGCGACGCCGTATTTGGGAGTGAGCGGGGCATGGAACTGTATGCCACTTCGTTCTACGACGTACTGCCCACGGCCAACGACCTTCACCGCGGCGACGCCATGTCGGATTACCTGGCCCGCACGCAAGTGCCCGATCTGCTAGTTACGGGCGTGTTCAATGCCCGGCAAAGCAGCGGCTGGGACTGGCGGCCCCTACGCAACATCAACTTTTTCATTGCCAACGCCAAGAACCCCGCCGTGCCGCTGGCTGTCCGCAACAACTACGTGGGGCTGGCCCGGTTTTTCCGCGCTTGGTTTTACTTCGATAAAGTGCGGCGTTTCGGGGATGTGCCTTGGATCAGCAAGCCGCTCGACATGGCCGATCCGGCCCTTTACAACGCCCGCGACCCGCGCACCCTGGTCATGGATTCGGTGCTGGCCGACTTGAACTTTGCTTGCGCCAACATCACTACCACGCCTGACAACAGCCGCAGCTTGATCACCAAGCAAGTGGCCTTCGCTTTCAAGTCGCGGGTGTGCTTGTTTGAGGGCACGTTCCGTAAGTATCATACAAGCTACAACTTGGGCAGCAGTGCCAACACCTGGTTAACGGAAGCAGCTTCGGCAGCCAACAGCGTCATGACCAACGGGGGGTTCAGCCTCAACACGGCGGGCGGAACCGATTTGGCGTATCGGCAGCTGTTCATCAGCCAGGCACCGGTAGCCAGCGAAATTATTCTGGCGGCCGTGGCCGACCCGGCCCTGAGTGTGTTCAACGACGCGAACTGGTACTGGACCAGCGCCACCTACGGCGTGCGTGGTAGCTTGATCCGCACCTTCGTGAATACTTACCTCAACCAGGACGGCACGCCTTTCACCAGCAAGCCGGGCTACGAAACGATGCCGTTTGCGCAAGAAGTGAAAAACCGCGACAAACGCTTGCAGCAAACTATTCGGATGGGCAGCTACAAGCGCTTAAACGGCGGCACGCCCGAGCCCGCGCCGCCCGTGTTTTCCTACACCTACACCGGCTATCAGCCCATCAAGTGGACCGTGGACGACACGTACCCTGACGGCGGCACGCGCAATACCAATTCTATCCCCACCATCCGCTACGCCGAGGTGCTGCTCAATTACGCCGAAGCCAAAGCCGAACTCGGCACCCTGACCGACGCGGATTGGGCCCGTACGATAGGGGCGCTGCGGCAGCGCGCCGGCATCACGGGCGGCCTGACCGCCAAGCCCACCGTGGCGGATGCTTACCTGCAAACCAAATACTTTCCGGGCATCACCGACCCTACACTGCTGGAAGTGCGCCGCGAGCGAGGCGTAGAGCTGGCCCTGGAAGGCTTCCGCTTCTACGACATTGTGCGCTGGCACCGGGGCGAACTGATGGACATGCCTTGGAATGGGTTCTATGTACCCGCCCTCAACCAGCCGCTGGATTTAAATGAAGATGGCATTTTGGATGTTGCCTTCTACACCACACTGCCGGCCACGCGCACCCCGGGTGTAACCTACGTGAACGTGGCGCCTACTACCGGCAGCGGCCCCAACCCCCAGCGGCTCAGCAACGGCAACACCGGTGAAATAACTTGGCTCAACAACATTACCCGCAAGTGGGAAGAAAAGTACTACTTGTACCCAATTCCGGAGGCCGACCGTCTGCTCAACCCCAAGCTGGGCCAGAATCCGGGCTGGAATTAGGCACGTCCACGTTTCACTTACTTGTTTTCCGCTTTTCTATGCTCAAACGGCTTTTTTTCGCTGTCTTGCTGCTGGCTATTTCAGTCAAGCTACCGGCCCAAACTCTGAAGGTGGCCACCTACAACATCCGCTACGATAACAAGCAAGACACGGCCAATGCCTGGAAAAACCGTTTGCCGTACATGGCCAAGCTGATCCAGTTTCAGGACTTCGACGTGTTCGGTACGCAGGAAGTGCTTTACAACCAGCTCCAAGACTTAACTGGCCAACTTCCCGGCTACGCCCATCTGGGCGTGGGCCGCGACGACGGTAAACAGGCCGGTGAGTTTTCTGCCATCTTCTACAAGCAAGACAAGTTCAAGCTGCTTCAGCAGGGCACCTTCTGGCTTTCGCCTACCAGCACAGTGCCCAGCAAAGGCTGGGACGCCGCCCTGCCGCGAGTTTGCTCTTGGGGCCAGTTTCAGGAAAAGGCCACCGGCTTCACGTTCTATTTCTTCAATACCCACTTCGACCACGTCGGCGTAGAGGCGCGCAAGGAAAGCGCCAAGCTGATCCTGGCCAAAATCAAGCAGATGGCCGGTACGACGCCAGTTATCCTGACCGGGGATTTCAACATCGACCAAACCAACGAAAGCTACACCATCCTGGGCACGACCAGCAACCTGAAAGATGCTTACCAAACGGCCAAGGTGGTGTATGCGCCCAACGGTACGTTTAATGGCTTCAACCCAAAAGCCAAAACCGACGCCCGCATCGACCACATCTTCCTCGGCCCAACCTTTACGGTCTCTCGCTACGGCATTCTGACCGAGACCTACGGCGCAGGCAAAACGCCTTCGGATCATTACCCGGTGGCCATCGAAGTGCAATACCAGGTTAAGAAGAAGTAGGCTCGGCAAGCGCAACCAAGCAGTCCTAGTGCTTGGTTGCTAGCAGTTGCTTACGGGGTGCACTGCGTTGCCAGTGGCGCCCAATAAGCCGCTCGTCACCGGCGGCACCCACCAGCTTCGGCGGATAGGACTCACGCCAAAAAGTATATTCTCGCGGGGCGCCACGTGTGCGTCACGAGCCGTCATAAACCTCAACTCCTATTAGCACGCACTCCCGTAAGTGGAGTGCGTTTTTGTAGTATGATCTCGAAACTCTTGCTGGCCGCTGGCCTGCTGCTTAGCAGTCCGGTACTGCTGGCCCAAAACCGCCCCGTTCCCAAGCTCATGGTGGGCATCATGGTCGACCAGATGCGGCCGGACTACCTCACGCGTTACGGCGACCAGTTCGGGCCCGACGGCTTCAACCGGCTGCGCCGAGAAGGCTTCGAGTGCCGCAACACGCAGTACAACTACATTCCGACCGTGACTGGTCCGGGCCACTCCTCGGTATACACTGGGACCACCCCGCGCTACCACGGCATCGTGGGCAACTCGTGGTACGACCGCCGTTTGCGCCACGACGTGTATTGCACCGACGATACCACCGTACAACTGGTGGGTACTACCAGCAAGGGACTCGGGGTGTCGGCTCGCAATCAGCTCAGCACCACCCTCGGCGACGAGCTCAAAATGACCTATGGGGCCGCAGCAAAGTGCTGGCGCTGTCGCTCAAAGACCGGGCGTCGGCTTTGCCGGCCGGCCACATGGCCGACGGCGCGTTCTGGCTGGATACAAACACCGGCGACTTTATTTCCAGTACCTACTACATGCCCCAGCTCCCGGCCTGGGTGCGCGACTTCAACGCCCTGAAAAAAGCCGACGCCTACCGGCAGCAAACCTGGACGCCCCTGCGCGAACCGGCGGCTTACCTGAACAGCCTGCCCGACTCCAACCGCTACGAACGTATTTTCAAAGGCAAGACGGCCGCCACCTTCCCGTATCCGCTGGCGAAGCTAGCACCCCTCAATCCGCCCGCCTACGAGAGCATGTATACCTCGCCATTCGGCGATAATTTGCTGACTGACCTTGTTTTGGCCGCCTTGCAAAACACCGATCTGGGCCGCGACGAAGTACCCGATTTGCTGGCCGTCAGCTATTCAAGTCCCGACGCGGTAGGCCACACGTTCGGTCCACTTTCCAAGGAAGAAAACGACTTGTACCTGCGCCTCGACCTCGAAATTGCTCGGCTATTGCAAGCCTTGGATAAAACGGTGGGCAAAGGCAAGTACACCGTGTTTCTGACCGCCGACCACGGTGCCAGCGAAGTAACCCGCTACCTAGCCGACCAGCAGGCTCCCGTGGGTTCTTATTCGCAAGCAGCCCTCAACCAAGCGGCCAATGCCTATCTGGTAACCCAGCTTGGTCCTGGCCAGTGGATAGAAGCCGAGCGCAACCACATGTACTACCTTAGTCGGACCCTCATGAAGCAGCAGAAGGCGGAACCGGCCCGGGTGCAACAGCTGCTGGCTGACTTTCTGCGGGAGCAGCCCGGCATTGCCCAAGTCAATACCACCACCCAGCTGCTGAACGCCAGCTACACCACCTACCTCGAAGCCAAGCTGCAAAACGGCTTGTATTTTCCGCTCTTTGGTGACGTGCGCTTTGAACTGCTGCCTGGTTGGACCGGCGACATCGGGGTAGGGGCCAGCCACGGCACCGGCTACGCTTACGATAGCCACGTACCGCTGCTGTGGTATGGCCTAGGCATCCCTACGGGCGTTAGCTACGCGCCGCATGTCATCACCGATATTGCGCCCACTGCCGCCATGCTACTCAATAGCAAGTTGCCTAGCGCTTGTACCGGCCAGCCCATTGTGGAGGTGTTGAGCAGCGGACCACCCGCTAAAAAGGCGCGCAAGTAATTTCTACGCGACCTAGATCTGGCCTGGCTCCAACCGAAACACTGGTCGGAGCCTAATAAGGGCTATTTGAGTGCTTGGCGCATGCGAAAACTCAGGCAGCTGCCGCCCTGATTAGCAGGACGGGGGTAGCGAAATCAGTTCTATTAGGCGACGCATATATACTAATCGTAACACTCGGGTCACGTTGTCATAACAAGTGCGCCGTTGCTTTGCAGCTTCTAAGCAAGCATCAAATTTTACTGCGCACGCATGAAAAAGTGCTACTCCACGCCCTTGCTGTGGTTGCAATTCAACCGTCTTCGATCTTGCAAACTGGTGCTGCCACTGCTATTGGCCCCGGCTGTAGCGCTGGCCCAACAGACCGTAAAAGGCACCGTAACCGACGAGAAAAACGCGGCGCTGCCCGGCGTCATGGTCCGCGTCAAGGATGGCAGCACGGTGGCAACCAGTGATACCGACGGCTCCTACAGCATCAAGACCAGCGGGCCCGCCGATATTCTGGTGTTCTCGTTTGTGGGGACGGTGAGCAAGGAAGTGGTGGTCGGAACCCAGACCAGCCTGAACGTAACGCTACTGCCCGATGCCCAAAAGCTGAAGGACGTAGTAGTAATCGGCTACGGTACGGCCAGCCGCCAGGATATTACTGGCTCCGTAACGTCCATCAAAGCCGAGGAATTCAACCCGGGGGTGCTGACCACCCCCGCCGAGCTGCTGCAAGGCAAGGTGGCGGGCCTCAACATCACCAAAAGCGGCGACCCCAACCAGCGCCCGTCGGTGGTGCTGCGGGGGCCAAGTACCATCCGCACCGTGAACGGGGGCGTAACGGAGCCGTTCTACGTTATCGACGGGGTGCCGGGCGCGAGCATCGACCTGCTGGCCCCCGACGACATTGCCACCATCGACGTGCTCAAGGATGCCTCTTCCACGGCCATCTACGGCACGCGGGCAGCCAACGGCGTAATCATCATCACCACCAAGCGGGCCAAGGCGGGCCAGTCGCGCCTGACGTACAGCGCCTACGGGGCCGTAGCCAAGGTTTCCAAGAAAATCGACGTGCTCAGCGGCGACGAACTGCGCCAGTACCTAGCCGACAACAATACCCGGCCCCTGGCCACGCCCACCGACGACGACGGCTCGAACACCAACTGGCAGGACCTGATTGAGCGCACCAGTTACTCCACCAACCACAACCTGTCGTTTACCGGCTCGGCCACCGCTACGGATTACGGCGCGAGCGTGAACTACTTGAAAAACAACGGCGTGTTGATTAATACGTCGTTGAAGCGCCTTATCTACCGAGGGTTCATCAACCAGCGCTTTTTCAACAACCGCCTCAAGCTGGGCATCAACATCATCAACAGCAGCACCACTCAAAACGATATTCCGCAGGGAAGCACGCTGCAAGGCATGTTGTTTTATTTGCCCACGGTCAGTCCCTTTAATCCCGACGGCACTTACAAAGAAAACTTCACTCGCACCGGCAGTGGGCCGCTCAACCCGCTTTCGCTGGCCAACAACAACCGTTACGTCACCAAAGACAACAAAACGCTGGTTAATGGCTTGGTGCAAGTGGACGTGCTTACCGGCCTGAAGCTGACGCTGAGCGGTTCGACTCAGCGCGCCCAAACCAACTTAAGCAGCTACCTCAACAGCCAGTCGGGCTTGGCCGTGAACTTGGGTGGGGTAGCGCGCCGCGCCGAATACGTGAATACCAACGACGTGCTGGAGGCTTACGCCAACTACGACCGCGCGTTCGGACAACACAGCCTGCAACTGCTAGCCGGCTACTCTTACCAGCAGGACCGCACCAACGACGGCTTCGGCATCACGACCCAGAACTTTGCCAACGATGCGCTGGGCTCCAACAACCTGTATTTGTCTAATCCGTCGTCGCTAGCCCAGCTTTCCTTCGACAACAACCCGATTTCCACACTGCGGCTCGCCTCGCAGTATGCCCGGGTGCAGTACCAGTACGCTGACCGGTACCTGGCGCAAGTGTCGTTGCGGCGCGACGGCTCGTCGGTGTTCGGCGTCAACAACCGTTACGGCTACTTTCCGACGGCGGCCTTGGGCTGGCGCTTGATCAACGAGAACTTCATGCGCAACCAGCAGCTGTTCTCCGACCTCAAGCTGCGCGCCGGCTACGGCGTATCGGGCAACAGCCAGGGGTTCGATGCCTTCTCGGCCATCCTGATTTACGGCACGCCGCCGGGTAGCAGCAAATACCTTAACAACGGGGTTATTGCGAACGTGGTAAATGCCGTGCGCAACGAAAATCCCGATTTGAAATGGGAAAGCACCGCTACCACCAACGTCGGCCTGGATTTTGGCTTGTTCCAGAACCGCTTTACCGGCTCGGTTGATTATTACGTCAAGAAAACCAGCGACTTGATTGACGACGTGTTGCCGGTGTCATCCACCGAATTTCAGTACACCACCTACACGGCCAACGTGGGCCGCATGACTAATCGTGGCATTGAAGTAGCCCTGAGCGTGGTGCCGGTGCAAACCACGGCCTTCACTTGGCGTTCGTCGCTGAACTTCTCGCACAACAAGAACAACATCGACAACTTGTCGACCGACCGCTTCACGATTCCCTACATCCAAACGGCGCAGCTGGGCGGGAAGGGGCAGAGCGGCAACTACAGCCAGATTGTGCAGCCCGGTTCGCCGCTGGGCACGTTCAAGCTCTGGCACTACCTGGGCAAAAACGAGCAGGGGGTGAGCACCTACCAAAAGGCCGACGGCAGCGTGACGGCCACCCAGCCCCTCACCACCGACATGCGAGAGGTGGGCAGCGCCCAGCCCAAGCTGATTTACGGGTGGGCCAACACCTTCAACTACAAAGGCTTCGATTTGAACTTCTTGGTACGCGGAGTACAAGGCAACAAGATTCTGAACGCCACCCTGGCCGGCCTCAACAACCCGGCCGATGCGCGCCTGCAAAATATCCCGCGTTTTACGCAGGGCGAGGCTTTCACCGACATCAACGCCTATCTGATTTCCGACCGTTTCTTGGAAAGCGGCTCGTATCTGCGTCTCGACAACGCCACGCTCGGCTACACCCTGCGGCCCCACACGCAGTACGTGCAGGCTCTGCGCCTCTACGTGTCAACCAATAACCTGTTCATCATCACCAAGTACCGGGGCATCGACCCCGAAATCAACATTGGGGGCCTTACGCCGGGCATCGACAACAACAACTTCTACCCCAAGACCCGGACGTTCACGCTGGGGCTGTCGGCTTCTTTCTAATCACGCTACCTTTTCACCTTGCCGTGTTGAAAATCTACGCCAAAAGTTGCGCCCTGCTCGTAGCAGGCGGGCTGGCCGTTACATTGTTCAGCTGCGAAAAACTGGACGTGCCGGTTGAGTCGCAGTTTGTGGCTTCCAACTTCCCCAAAACCCTCAACGACTACAACGCCTCGGTGGGGGCTATCTACTCCAACTTGTCGTCGAACTTCGCCGTGCCGTACTGGCGCATGCAGACGCTGTCCACCGACGAGGCCATCCTGCCCGCCCGCGACGGCAACTTTGATGACGGCGGCCAGTACCGCCAGCTGCACTACCACACCTGGACGCCCGACCACCCCAATGTGCTTTCCATCTGGCAGTGGGCGTACGGGGGCATTACCACCTGCAACCGGCTGCTCAACGTCACGGCCTCGTTCAACTTTGCGGAACCAGAAAAAGAAGCGCGCCTAGCTGAAATCCGGGCCATGCGGGCGCTCTACTACTTTTTCCTGCTGGATTTGTACGGCAACGTGCCCTTGGTTACGGATTACCCCACGGCACCCTTGCCTGCCACCCAGCCCCGCCTCAAGATCTACGAGTTCGTGGAAAGCGAGCTGCGGAGCCTGACGCCTAAGCTGCCCGCCAAATCGGCCGTGGCCGCCACCAACACTCAGCAATACGGCCGGCCGACCAAAGGCATGGTGTACGCGCTGCTAGCCAAGCTCTACCTCAACGCGGAAGTGTACGGCGCCCCCGCCCGCTACCCCGACGTGGTACGCATGGCCGACAGCGTGCAAGCCAACACCAACTACGCCCTCGATGCCCGCTACCGGGATATTTTCCTGCCCAACAACGGGCCCCAGATTCGGGAAACCATCCTTGCTATTCCCTACGACCAGCAAATTCCCGGCAACCAGTTCACGCGCTTTGGCTTCTTCTATTACCTCACGCAGGCCTACGGCTTCAACGTGGGGTTGAGCATTGCCATGAGCACCACGCCTGAGTTCTACGCGCGGTTCAACTTGCCCGGCGACTCCCGCACGGCCACTTGGCTGTCGGGTCCGCAGTATGTGCCCGACGGCAACGGCGGCTTCACCTCCACGCCAGTGTATTACCCCGGCACCACCAACCAGGTGGTTATCAACCCAGTGCTGACGCTGGTGCCACCCAAACCCATGGACTTGGGCAACACGCTGGCCACCCAGTCGCAGGGTGTGCGTTCCATCAAGTACTACCCCGACCCGGCCATCATTCAGGCTACCCGCCTCAACGGCAACGACGTGCCCGTGCTGCGCTTGGCCGACGTGCTGCTCATGAAAGCCGAAGCCATCCTGCGCGGGGCTTCAGCCACTGCCGTCAACGGCGAGCTACAAACCCCGCTGGTGCTCGTCAACAAAATCCGGGCCCGGGCCGGGGCCCAGCAAGCCACCAGCATTGCCCTCAACGGAATACTTGACGAGCGGGCCCGCGAGCTAAGTTGGGAAGCATGGCGCCGCAACGACTTGATTCGCTTCGGCCAGTTCGAAACCGAGTATCCGCTGCCCAACGACGTGCTCAAAATGGATAAGAGCGACTTCCGGCGTCTTTATCCCGTGCCCACCGTGGAACTGCAACTCAACACCAACCTTCAGCAAAATCCGGGGTACTAACACGGCCAGCTTCGTTTTACCGCCTATTCCTTCTTTTCCGACAAATGGGATAGGCCGCGAAGTGCCGGTCGTCTTTGGTACCACTACTCTAGCCTTAACCGATGAAAGTCATCCTTTTCTCGAGCGTATTAGCTGCCGGCGTGCTTGGCGCGGCCACCCCGCGGGCGGCGGAGCCGCAACTAAACCAAATCCAGGTGATTGGTTCGCACAACAGCTACAAGCAAGCCATTGACCCCAAGCTGTTTGCGGTGCTGCAGAAGAACGATTCGGTGAGCATGAGCAAAATCGATTACGAGCACGCAACCCTAACCGAACAGCTCAACAAAGGGCTGCTGGCGCTGGAAATCGACATATATGCCGATACCCAAGGCGGCAAGTATGCTCATCCTAAAGGCCTGGACCTGGCGCCCGGCCAACCGCCTTACGACCGGGCCGGCCTGATGAAGCAGCCGGGCTTCAAGGTGTTCCACATCCAGGACCTCGATTTCCGCAGTAATGCCCCCACGTTCAAGCTGGCCTTGCAAGAGTTGAAAAAATGGTCGGCGGCGCATCCTACGCACCATCCGGTTTTTATCACCATGAATGCCAAGAGCGAGGCTATGAAGCAGCCGGGTTTCACGGTGCCCGAGCCGTTTACGGCGGCCGTATTTGCGGCTCTGGACCAGGAAATTCTAGCTAATCTGGGGGCTGATAAGATAATCACCCCCGACCAGGTGCGGGGTCAGTATCCAACCCTGGAAAGTGCCGTGCTCCACCGCAACTGGCCTACGTTGCGCGCCGCGCAGGGCAAGTTTGTGTTTGTGCTCGATGAGTTAGGGGAGAAGCGCGCCACGTATATCCAAGGCCACCCGTCGCTGAAGGGTCGGGTGCTGTTTGCTGACGCCGAACCGGGTACGCCCGAGGCCGCCATTCACATCATGAACAACGCCAAGAAAGACCAGGCCGCTATCAAGAGCCTAGTAGAGAAGGGCTACATCATCCGCACCCGCGCCGATAGCGACACCCGCGAAGCCCGTGCTAACGACAAAAGCAGCTTTGCCGCGGCCCAGCAGTCAGGTGCCCAGATCATCAGCACCGACTATTATGCGCCGAGCACGCACTTCAACTCAACGTATACCATCAGCTTTGCCGATGGTACCTATTTCCGGCCGAACCCGGTCAACGCCCGTCAGACAACTTCAGCCGTTGTTAAATAGCGAAAAAGTTGGGGTGCTTCACAAATGGAAGCGAAGAGCGGACACGCAGCACAAGTGGGCGCAGCTACTTGTCCTACTCGTAAGCGTGCTTTGCCTAGTGGGTCCGGTCGCAGCCCAAGCACCGCCGTCTGAGGTAATCCGACAGGGGCACGTGCCCGCCGACAGCCTGTTTAAGCTGTTATATGTGCCGATTGAAGTGCCAGCGGGCACGGCCGAAATCCGGGTGCAGGAAGACTACAACCGCCAAGGCGGCAACGTGCTCAACATGGGCATCTACGACCCGGCCGGTTACCGGCCCGGCACCACGGCGGGCTTTCGGGGCTGGTCGGGCGGGGCGAAAACCTCGTTCTTTATCAATGCCCAAACGGCTTCCACCGGCTACGTACCCGGACCTATACACTCTGGTACCTGGCACGTCCTGCTCTATCCTTCCACCATCGCCCCAAGCGGCCTCGACTGGAAATTGACCGTGACCTTGGTGCCTGGTCCAACAGGCGCGGCGTTCGTTGCCGCGCCCGCAGCAGCGACAGTTAACAACCGGGCGGGTTGGTACCACGGCGACTTGCATATGCATACGTTGCACTCCGATGGTCGGCGCACGCCCGCCGAGCTAGTGGACGAGGCTGACGCGCAAGGGCTGGATTTCATCGTCTCGACCGAGCACAACACCAACAGCGCCAACCTGAGCTGGGGCCGTTATGCCCGCCCCGACCTGCTAATTATCAATGGCGAGGAGGTAACCACCACCGCCTTCGGCCACTGGAACGCCCTCGGCCTGGATGCCACCACGCTGATAGACTGGCGCTATGCACCCCAAGACAGCATGATTGCCACCCATACGGCGCAGGTGCGTGCTCTAGGCGGCTTGGCCATCATCAACCATCCTTTCTTTCCCGATACCATCAACCGCTTCCAGTTTGGGGTGCGGCATTTCGATGGGATTGAAGTGTGGAATGGCCGCTGGGATGCGCGCAACGAGCAAGCGCTGCGCTGGTGGGACGCGCTGCTCCGCCAGGGTCGTCCCTTGCTGGCCGTGGGTGCCAGTGACACGCACACGGCCGCCTCTTCTCCCAACCAGCTCGGCCGGCCCCGCACCGTGGTGCAAACCAGCAGCTTGTCGCGCACCGGCATCATGCAGGGTCTGCGCGCCCGGCGCGCTTACGTGGTGGCCGACCGGCAACTCACCTTAACGTTGACGGCACGGGCCACTGGGCCGGCGGCCAATATCGGCGACACTCTGGTTGTGGCCGGTGGGCAACGCATCAAGGTAGCTTTCCAGCTGCGCGGTGCTTCGGCTGGCACCATTCAGCTGCTTGGCGCAACCGGCGTGCTGGCTACCAGCCCGGTAGCGCCCGGCGGCTCCACGACGGTACGCTGGCAGTTGCCGGTTGGGCTTCCCCGCTACCTGCGGGTGGAAGTGCGTAACCCCAAGGCGATATGCTCGTCCTAACCAATCCTATTTGGGTAAGCAGGTGATAATGCCGAAGGTTGCCTTGGGCTATGAGTTTACAATATCAAGTAGCATCGTTTGCATACTTGCTCGCCTTGATAGCCGTGCATTAGGAGATATAGAGGATGCCAAATTTTTCAAAAGAGAATACCATCGGGCAAAGTGGTATATTTGTTGCCTGCTATTGTGCATTGACCAACATAGTATTCATGAAACATTTTCTCCTTCTCCTCGCGACTTCTGCTCTGCTCGCTACCACTAGTTGTTCGAAAGACGACGTCACCCCGGACACACCTACCGATTTATCTCGCTTGAGCAACAAGCCGGTGAAAACCAGTGAGTATGGGGAAACCAACTACGGTATCTACGAGCCAAATCAATATGAGCCGAACGGACGGGTGTTGTTCCACTTCCGGCACACAGGCAAGCCAGCCTTAATGCAGGTAGCTTACCGCCTTTACCAAGGAACCACCTTCGAAGCCTTGGGTGGCTTCTCCTACAAGCAATTGCAGACCAATGCCGATGAGCTAACCGGAATTGATAATCGTCCGCTGCAGCCCATCACCTCAAGCTCGGATTTGCGGGTTCGCATTTACCGCGACAATGCCTTTATCGGAGAATGGAGCATCCAAACCGGGGATAAAATAGCAAAGCCACTGCCAGACTAAACAGTGATTTTTATTTCCCCTGCTAAAGGCTGGCTTACGAGCACTGCTACGAAACGGCGTTGCCGATAGGAGGGAAGCGCTGAAAAGTGCAAAGCGAAGTACAAGTTATCTACAAAAACGCCTCCTTTCCTGAAGGGAGGCGTTTTTCGTTCCAGAGGCTCGCAATCATTGCTTGTAACGCCCAAACTACCAGGCTGCTTTAAGCACTAATGCACGGCGGCTGATTTTCTTCTCAGGTATACACCGCATGGTTGGGTTGGCGTTGGCTAGATAAGCAGTAGCAGTAGCAGTGCGTTGGCTCAGTAGAAGAAGCTAGTAGGGCTACGAGTACTTAAACGTAGCTATCAGGTGACTACAGAACAGTACTCCCGCTGTGAAGCTGCTTCTTTACGTCCTTCCTCATTTATCCCGCCTTATGAAAGTTCTTCTTGCGCTGCTACCACTCGGGCTAACTGCTTTCTCGCTTGCTTTCCGTGCGGAAACTCCGCCGCAGAAAACCGCCGCGCCCAAAGACTACGTCATCACCCAATTCGGGGCGGGCACCGATAGCACCAAGCTGAACACCGAGGCCATTCAGCGCACCATCGACAAGGCTAATGCCGAGGGCGGCGGCACCGTGGTGATTCCGAAAGGCGTGTTTCTGAGTGGGGCATTGTTTTTCAAGCCCAACACGCAGCTGCGATTGCAGGAAGGCGCCAAGCTCAAAGGTTCGGATAATATTGCGGACTACCCTTTGGTTCCCTCGCGGATGGAAGGCCAAAAGCTGGATTATTACGCGGCGCTCGTCAATGCCTACCAGGTCAACAACTTTCAAGTGACGGGACCCGGCACCATCGACGGGAATGGGCTGCGGTTCTGGAAAAGCTTCTGGGCGCACCGGGATTCCATGCAGAAAATCGGCAAATCGTCCACCAACCTGGAGGTGCACCGGCCGCGGCTGCTCTTTATCTGGGGCTGCAACAACGTGACTATTCAGAAGGTGAAGCTGCACAACTCGGGTTTCTGGACCACGCACTTGTACCAGTGCAACAATGTGCTTATCGACGGGTGTGACATCCGGTCGCCTTTCCGGCCGGTAAAGGCCCCTAGCACCGACGCCGTGGACATCGACGTGTGCAAGAAAGTAACTGTTCGCAACTGCTACATTTCCGTCAACGACGATGGCATCGTTATGAAGGGGGGCAAAGGCCCCAATGCCCAAAAACTGCCGGAAAACGGACCCATCGAAGATGTGCTGATTGAGAACTGCACCTTTGGCGAAGTACACGCGGCCGTAACCTGCGGCAGCGAATGCATCCACGCCAACCGCATTACGGTGCGCAATTGCAAGGTGGAAAACGACCGGCCGCTGCTGCTCTTCAAAATGCGCCCCGATACGTACCAGCTCTACGAGAACATCACCGTTGACAACGTGACGGGCCGTTGCGGCACCATTGTCACGCTCTCGCCCTGGACGCAGTTCTTCAACATGGCGGGCAGCACAGAAAAGCCATTTGGCACCATTCGCAACATCACCGTCTCCAACCTCAAGGTAAAGGTCAAGCAGTTTGCCGTACTCAATGGCAACCCAACCGATAATGTATCCAACATTACCTTTAAAAACGTGCAAGCCACTGCGGAAACGGCTGATTTTCCGAACAAATATCCGGACGTGAAATTCGACAAGGTCACCCTCAACGGGGCACCCTTAAAGGCTTCCAAAGAGGTGCGGGAAGGCTCGGTGGTGAAACCCCTGAAGCCCGACTAAGAAGCTGGTACAGCGTTGCGTAGGCCCGTTAAGGCTAGGAAGCTGCGCTGTACTGAGCGAGGAAGTTGGCTGCCTAAGGAAGCGCCTTTACAAGGCGGGTTAGAGGAAGCGAGAAAATACGAAGCGTAACGAGCGGCTAGAACCAATCTTGGGGTAATGCAGTTAAATGCTCATTAACACATGCACATGTGTTGAGTACTTTTACACGCAATGGATACCAAGTCGCTCGTTAAAATCGCCAAAGCCCTCAGTGACCCTAACCGCTTGCGCATCTTGCAGGAGATTTCGCAGGCTCCGCAAGTGGCTTGTGCTGACCTGTTTGACGTAGCGCCTGTCAGCCAGCCCTCGATGTCGCACCACGTGAAGGCGTTGGTGGATGCGGGCTTAGTGGAGTCGCACAAGGAGGGCCGCTGCGTACATTTATCAGTGAATGCTGAGAAGCTCGAAGAGCTGGAGTGCTTCCTTCAGTTGCTTAAAACAAAATAGTTTCAAGCTGACCAGTTGATAAAAATAATCAACTGGTTATTTTTTTTCTCAAAACATTGACACTTGTACATGTGTTGATGGGAAGTGTGCCGGTCGAATCACTTTAAACACTTAACTCAAACTAATCGGCGGGACAAAGCGAAATCAAAGTCTTAAACCTACATCCTTTTACCTAAAAACATCGACGCATTATAATGAATCGATGCGTTTCACTTTTATCGAACACCCATGACATCCATCTTCACCCAACCTCGGGTGCTGCTACTAAGCGCCCTCGTACTGGTCGTTTTGCTTGGCTTCGGCCTGCCCAGAGTACTGTCGGCTAAAAAAGCCGCGGCAGTTACCGACGCTCCGGCAACATCTGGCCCGCCCCGGCCGTGCTCGTAGATGAATACGTGGTGCGTCCTACCGCTTCCTCCGACGAGTTGCAAGCCACCGGCACCATCCAGGCCAACCAAGAAGTGCAGCTTGTAAGCGAAGTAGCCCGCAAAGTAACGGGCATCTACGCCCACGAAGGCACTTCGGTAACCCAGGGCACGCTGCTTTTCAAGCTCGACGATGCCGATTTGCAAGCGCGCCGCCGCAAACTCAAGCTCCAGGAAAAACTGGCCTTGCTCGATGACGGGCGCATGCGCGGCCTGCTCCGCACCGAGTCGGTAACCCAACAAGAGTACGACCAGGTATCCACCAACTTGCAAGTATTGCAGGCCGACCTGCAAGCCGTGGACGTGGACCTGGCCAAAACGCAAATCCGCGCGCCGTTTGCGGGTATAATAGGCTTAAATAGAGTGGACATTGGCGCTTACGTAACGCCGAGCACGGTTCTTACTTCGCTGGAAGACGTGAGTCAAGTGGAAGTCTCGTTCACGGTGCCGGAGCGCTACGCCGCCGAAGTGCGGCCCGGCCAGAGTATCCAGTTCACCACCGAAAACGGAACTGCCGCGCAATCGGCCCGCATCGTCGCTACCGAACCGCGCACCGACGTGAGCACCCGTAGTTTGCTGGTGAAAGCTATTAGCCCCAACGCCAAGCGCCAACTAGTGCCGGGTATGTCGGCCAAAATCAGCTTCGCGCTGCGCGCCAACACCAACGCCCTGGTCGTGCCCACGCAAGCGCTGATTCCCACCGCCAAGGGCTACGCCCTTTACGCCATCAAAGGCGGCAAGGCCGACTACCGCGACGTCACCACTGGTCCTCGTAGCAGCAACTCGGTGCAGATCTTGAGCGGAGTGCAGGCTGGCGATACGGTTATCACGACCAACCTGCTCCGGCTAGGGCCGGGGGTACCAGTGCGCTCGGCCTCGGCTCAATAGCGTCCATTTTTTCTCTGATTTCACTGTTTTATCGCATGAGTTTATCGAGCGTTAGCATCCAGCGGCCCGTGTTGGCCGGGGTGCTGTCCGTCCTTATTATTTTGTTTGGGCTGGTGGGTTTTTCCTACTTGGGGGTGCGCGAGTACCCAGTCACCGATTCGCCCATTGTCACGGTCACGACGTCCTACCCCGGCGCGAGCCCCGACGTAATGGCCTACCAGATTACCAAGCCGCTGGAAGAGTCTATCGGCGAGGCCAACGGCATCCGCACCATTTCTTCGGTGTCGCGGGAGGCGGGCAGCGTGATTACCGTGGAATTCAACCTCGACGCCGACTTGGAAGCGGCCGCCAACGACGTGCGCGACAAAGTAGCCAAGGCCATCCGCTTGCTGCCCGCCGACGTGGACCCGCCGGTGGTGGAAAAAGCCTCGGGCGGCGACGGCGTCATCTTCATGGTGGTCGAGAGCAAGACCAAGAGCATCCTCGAAGTCAGCAACCTGGCTTCCACCGTCATCAAGGAGCGCATGCAGAACATTGCCGGCGTAAAGCACGTGGGCATCGCGGGCGAGAAAAAGTACGCCATGCGCCTGCGCATCGACCCCGCCAAGCTAGCCGCCTACCAGCTCACGCCCGCCGACGTGGAGCAGGCCCTGCGCAAGGAAAACGTGGATTTGCCCGGCGGCCGCATCGAAGGTGACCGCAACGAGCTGACCGTGCGCACGCTAGGCCGCCTGGTAAAGGACGAGGACTTCAACAACATGATTGTCAAGCAGGACGGCAACAGCATCGTGCGTTTCCGCGACATCGGCACGGCCGAGCTGGGCGCCGAAAACGAGCGCACCGCCGTGTTCAACGGCCTGCGGCGTAACGCAGCCTGCGTGGGCGTGTTCGTGGAGCCGCAGCGCGGAGCCAACGAAATTGCCATTGCCGACGAGTTCAACCGGCGCCTCGAAGAGTTGCGCAAGGAAGTGCCGGCCGAGTATGAAATGACCATCGGCAAGGACTTTACCGAGTCGATTCGGGCTTCCATTTCCGAGGTCGAGGAAACGCTGCTCATCGCCTTCGGGCTGGTGGTAGTCATCCTGTTCGTGTTTTTGCGTGATTGGCGCTCCACCATCATCCCCGTGGTGGCCATCCCGGTCAGCATCGTGTCGGCCTTTTTCATCATGTACCTAGCTGGTTACTCCATCAACGTATTGACCCTCTTAGGTTTGGTGCTGGCCATTGGTCTGGTGGTGGACGACGCCATTGTGGTGCTGGAAAACATCTACGCCAAAGTGGAAGAAGGCATGTCCCCGCTGGAGGCCGCGCTGAAAGGCTCAGCGGAAATCTACTTCGCCGTGATTTCCACCACTATCACGCTAGCGGCGGTGTTTTTGCCCATCCTGTTTTTGCCGGGCATCACCGGCAAACTGTTCCAGGAATTTGCGGTGGTCGTGGCTGGCTCGGTCACAGTGTCGGCTTTCGTGGCCCTGACGTTGTCGCCGATGATGAGCGCCTATTTGCTTAAGCACCAAGACCAACCCAACTGGCTGTACCGCAAGACTGAGCCCCTATTCGTGGGCCTCAACGGCGGCTACGAACGCTCGCTGGCGTGGTTTCTGAAGCGGCGCTGGATAGCGCTGCCGGTGCTGGTTGCCAGCCTGGCGCTGATTTACGGCGTGGGCCGGCTGCTGCCCTCGGAGCTGGCTCCGCTGGAAGACCGCTCGCAGGTGACCATGGTGATGGTGGCGCCAGAAGGTTCCTCCTACGAGTACACCGAAAAGTACATCAACGAGCTGTCGCAGTTTGTGGTCGATTCCACCCAGGACTTGGGCTTGTTTCAGACCTATTCCCTGCTGGCGCTCACCTTTGGGCCGCCCGCGCCGGTGAACGTGGCCATTCAGCAAACCTTCCTCAAAAAGGCTGAGGACCGCACCACCAGCCAGGCCGAGGTGGCTGCCGTGCTGGGCCGCAACGCTCAGAATTTTCGGGGCGTGCTGGTGTTCCCTTCGCAGCCGCCCACCATTGGTGGCCGGTTTGGCGGCGGGCAGCCGGTCAATTTCGTGCTGCAAGGCTCAAGCCTAGGAGCAGTGACGGCCGTGCTTCCCAAATTCCTGGAAGAAGCCCGCAAAAGCCCGGTGCTGCGCTTCGTGGACTCGGATCTGAAAGTGAACAAGCCCGAGCTGGTGCTCACCATCAACCGCGACAAAGCGGCGGAGCTTGGCATCTCGGTGGTGGAAATTGCCCGCAGCCTACAGCTGGCCTTGAGCGGGCAGCGCTACGGCTACTTCATTTTCAACGACCGGCAATACGACGTCATCGGGCAGTTGCAGCGGCGCGACCGAGACACGCCCGACGCCCTGCGCGCCGTATACGCCCGCACCCGCAGCGGCGAAATGGTGTCGCTCGACAACCTCGTAACCTTCAAGGAAAGCATCAGTCCGGCCGCCATCTACCGCTACGACCAGGCCTTGTCGGCCACCGTGTCGGCGGGCCTGGCCCCCGGCGCGACCGTGGGCGACGGCGTGGCCGAGATGCAGCGCATTGCGAAGCAGGTGTTGCCGGCCACCATCAAAACCTCGCTGGCGGGCGAATCGCGCGACTTTGCCGAAAGTGCCTCCAGCTTGATTTTCGCCTTCGGCTTCGCCTTGGTGCTGATTTACTTGATTTTGGCGGCGCAGTTTGAGAGCCTCATCGACCCGCTCATCATTCTGCTCACCGTGCCGCTAGCCCTCACCGGCGCCCTGCTCAGTCTTTGGTTGCTGGACCAAACCCTAAACGTGTTTAGTCAAATCGGCATCATCACGCTCATCGGCTTGATTACCAAGAATGGCATCCTCATCGTCGAGTTTGCCAACCAGGCCAAGGAGCAAGGTATGACGCCGCTAGAGGCCGCGCAGGCCGCCGCCGCCTCGCGTTTCCGCCCGATTTTGATGACCTCGCTGGCCATGATTTTCGGCACCATCCCGATTGCCTTGGCAGTGAATAGCCGTAGTTCGCTAGGCACGGTCATCGTGGGCGGGTTGCTGTTCGCCGGCTTCCTGACGCTCTACATTATTCCGGCGGTGTATTCCTTCCTCTCGCGCAAGCATCGGCCCGCGCTGGTCGGGGAAGCCCAGGCAGCGGAAGTTGTCACTGCCTAAGTATCCTTCTCAACAGCTGGCTTGTAAAGTTATTCCTTATGCAATTTTTTGCCTTTTCGGGCGCACTCGCTAGTTGGCGGTACGTCCTCGTAGCCGGCCTGTGGGCTTTCGCCACCGCCGTTGCTGCGCAAACCAAACCGCTCACGATCAGTGGGGCCGTGGCGCTGGCGCAGGAGAAAAACCGCGACCTGCAAATTGCCAACCTCGCCGTGGCCCAAGCCAGCCAGCGTACCCGCGAAGCGCGGGGCGCGGCCCTGCCCACGGTCTCGGGTTTCGGGCAGTACCTGTATAACTTTCAGCGACCGGTATCTTTTCTGCCGGGCAACTTTGCGGGCCTGTCCGACAACCAGATAGCCGCCCTGCGCGTGGGTGGCGACCAAGCCTTTGTGGGTTCCGTGGGGGTGTATCAGCCACTGTTTCAGGCGGGGGTGAAGTCGGGAATTCGGGCGGCCGGCATTGACGAAGTGCGCAGCACCGCCGAAGCCGCCGTTACGGCCAACAACGTGGTGACGGCCGTGCGCAAAGCCTACCTGAACGTGCTCATCATCGAAGAGCAACTGCGGCTGCAAGAGCAAAGCCTCGGGCGCAATGTGCAAGCCTTGCGCGATGCCCGCTCATTGCTGCTACAGGGCCGGGCATCCCGGGTCGATACGTTGCGAGCCTACGTGAACGTGGAGAATCTGCGCCCCGAAATCCTGCGTCTTTCCAATGGTATCGGCATCGCCAAAACCATCTTGGCCACCACTATCGGCCTGGATGCCGACGAGCCGCTGACCCTGCAGGACTCGTTGTATTTCGATGACAAGGCCCAGTCGCTGACCAGCGCGCAAGCCTACGCCCTGGCCCTGGAAAACCGGCCGGAACTGCGTCAGCTTAAGTTGACGCAGGAACTCAACCAAGAACAAATCCGTCAAGTTTCGGCGAATGGCCGGCCGCAGCTAGCAGTTACCGGCCAAGTGCAAACCCAGGCCCAAGCCTACAACTTGCGGCTCGGCGACTACCAGTGGCCCGTTAGTTCTTACCTCGGGGTGCAGGTGGCGGTGCCCCTGTACAGCGGCGGCCGGGTGCAGGCGCGGACCGAGCAAGCCCGTATCGCGCGCCAGCAAACCGACCGGGGCTTGGCCAACCAGCAGGAGCTGATTCGGGCCGAGGTGCTGACCAGCGTGTCGAGCGTGCAGGAAACCCGCCGGCGCGTGGAAAGCCAGCAGCAAACCGTGGGGGCGGCGGCCCTCGGCTACCGCATCACCCGTGACCGTTGGCGCGCCGGCATGGCCTCCCGCCTCGACCTTACCGACGCGGAACTGGCTTTGACCCGTACTAAATTAGGCTACCTGCAAGCCGTATACGACTATCAAACGGCGACCATCGACTTGGACCGGGCTATTGGCCGCCCGTGCAGCAGTAAAGGCTTTAATTGCAGCGAGGCAGTGAACGTAGTTTTCTTAGAGAACATAGCTGGACAATATTCCACGACTGTAGCCGCCGGTTCCTTGACCGAGCCCGTCAGGTAGTCATTACTTGGCTATTGGTGGTCGTGCGCAGGAGCCAGCGTGACAGCGGCATCGCCTAAATAACACGCCTCGGACGTGGCATCAGGTAGTACTGGTGCTGCGCCCGAGGCGTGTTGCTTGGCAAAACCAAGCTTTCACTTTTATCCTTTCATTCTACGGTCAAGCTAAAGCACCAAGCTTAGCTTCACGCCTGCTTGCGGCACAAAAGTGAAGGGGTGCCGCCTCGGCACGAAGCCATTTGGAGTGTGCCGTTCGCGCCGCTCGTTGGCAAAGCCCGGACCAACGTAGGCATCCAAGAGCCCGTGACCACCTAGGCGGCGTTGCAGCCCCCAAAGGACGGTGAGCGTCGTTGATTGATAGCGGAGGCGGGTGCTGTTGAAGGCATTGTTCTCCCATTTAGAAGACGAATGCAAGGCGAGGTAGTTGCCGACGAATACTCCCGTGGCTCGTCCTTGCTGGTGGCGCTTCTCTTGGTTGTAGTAGCGTCGGATACCGGCGTCGAAACCGGTGCTGTTCAACCCGAGCGGCCGATGATTGCCATCGGCATCACGCAGCTTGTTGCCACCGAAGTAAAAACCCGCTTCACCGTTGAGGTAGGCACTCCAGCTAGTCCCGAGCAAGTGTTCTGCGCCGAGCACGACCGGTACCGTAAGGCCCGCGGTACCGCCCATATTGAAATGGCGGGTCAGCCCGGTGCCTAGCTTAAGTTGAAGTTTATCTAAGCTTTTGGTGCTTGGCGCTTCCGTAGGGAGGAGGATTTGGCCAGTAGCGGCTGGGGCTAGCCCTAGAGTGAGTAGGCCGCCAAGTAGTAAGCGGTGAAACATAGCTGTGAAAAATAAAACAGCGCAACGTTAGCAGAGTGCCCATACCCGGGCGTTTCGCAAGCGAAACGCCCGGGTGCAATCAACAACCCGTTATTGCTTGAGATTTACGTTGTTGAAACTGCCTTCCAGCGTGATCTGCCAATTATCAGGGCGGGCGGGAGCGAGCTGCTTGGGGTTGGGCACGAACGAATAATCTACGTGGTAGCTACCACTAATTAGTTCGTGCTTGGGGTCGTACTCACTTATCAGGAGCGTGCCGCTACAGGGATAGGTGGCCGGCGCCGAATTCTGGTAGAGCTGCGGTTGGCGGGAAGTGCCAGCCGGGGCATAGTAAGTGTAGCTCGCCTTAACTACCCCCGCGCCAGGCAGCGTCGGGTCGCGCAATTGATACTGACCGATGAAGCTGCCTTTGAGTTGGTCGCGGGAATGCTCAGAACGAGTTGTTCTTCCGGGTCGGCGGCCACTGTTAGCTCCAAGGCCGTGGCCGTGAGCTGGGCCGAACCCCGCAGTTGCGAGGCCGGCTGCTCGGCTTGCTCTTTCTCCGGCGGCACCACTCCTAGCACCGTGTTGAAGGTGTGCAAATGCGAGTAACGCGCGGCGGGCTCCGGCGCCGATTTTCGGCAGCCCATTAGGAGGCCAGAAACCGCTAACAAGCAACTGAAAAGCAAGTTGTTGGGCATACTAAACTGTGATGTAAGCGGGCAGCAGTTATCGGGTAGCCTGGGGTGCACAGACTGTGGTTGACTTCTTAATTGGAAGCGTAGTAGATGTTAGTCCACTTCAGCCAGCCGCCGCTGTACACGCCTTTCCAGTCACTGGTGGCCGGGTTGTTGGCCGCGCCATTGCCGTTGGCATCACCGCCGCGGGCGTCGTCTTTGTAGGAAGTGAAGGCTACGCCGGCGCCGTTGGCATTTTGCAGCTGGTTGGCATTGCTACGCAGCGAAACTTGCACGTTGGGCAGAAACTTCAGCGTCACGTTGTTGCCGAGCCGGAGCGTCTTGCCGTCCACCAAGTCAATATTTTCCGTGTTCACGTAGGCTACTTCGGTTTCTTCCCAGTTCACGCTCGCCTTGGTGGCATTGATGTCCCAGAACGTGACGATGCCTTGGTACTGGTTTTTCTGGCTGGCGTTGGCGGGGTCGTGGAAGGTGTTGGAGTTGTCGAGGTCGAAGCTAGCGGCAATGGACAGCGGCCGGACGTTGTCGTAGAAGGTGTTTTCCTGAATAACGGTCCCGGCCTTGGCACGGGAGGCGTCGAGGGAAGCTTCGGTTATGCCATCGTCTTGGCCGTTGTGCGCAAACGTGCAGTGCGTAATGCTCGCCTTGGCGCCAAACAAGCTGATGGTATTGCCGCCGTTGCCACCGTACAGAAACTGGCAGTACTCGAATTCCGAGTCGGCCGAGCTGCCAGCCACGATGTTGCGCCAATCTTTTTTGGTCGGGGTCGTGGCGTTGCCGTCGTGGTTGGTGTCGCCGCCGTGGGTGTCATCTTTGTAGGAAGTGAACACCACGGGCTGCGCGCTGGTACCGCGAGCCACCAAGTAGCCGCCGCTGTTGAACTGCATAGCCGCGTTGGGCAGCATTTTCAAGATGACGCCCGCCCGAGAGTTAGCTGGCTTTCCCAACCTGTATTGTCGAGCACGAAGGGCACTTCCGTTTCGCCCCAGGTCAGCATTATCGACCGAACCGAGGTGTCTTTCACCCAGATACCGTTGTAGTCGTTTTTTTGGTTGGCATTCTGCGGGTTCTGGAAGGTGTTGGAGTTGTCGACACTGAACAGGTTGTTGATTCGCAGCGGCATCTCGTTGTCGAAGAACGTGTTGTTGTTTAGCTCGATGGCCGCCGAGGCTTCCCCCGCATCCAGGGCGCCTTGCATGCTCGGGGCGCCACCACCATTGTGGGCGAAAATAGAGTTGCGGATGGTAGCCGAGCCCCCGTTCAGCCCCAGTGCGTAGCTGTTGGACCCGCCGCCACCGGCGTACAAGAACTGGCAATATTCGAGGCGCGAACCGTTTTTGCCGTTCAGGTTGAGGTGTTCCCAATCCTTGCGGGCGGGCGTGGTGGCCGCGGCGTCGGCGTTGGTGTCGCCGCCGTGGGCGTCGTCTTTGATGGAAGTGAAAAAGATGGGGGCGGCGGCCGTACCGGCGGCCTCGAGGCGGCCCGCGCCGTTCAAGCTCAACTCACTGCCGCTCTTGAATTTAACGACCGTGCCGGGCTGCAACGTCAGCACGTTGCTCACGCCTATGTCGCCATCCACCACGTACACGTTGCACGATTCCCAGGTGGTGGCCGTGGTGATGTTGCTGCTGACTTGCACAATCTGCCGCGTGCAGCCCGAGCCGCTGCCCACCGTGATGCGCTGGCTGGTGGTGTCGGTGCCGCCGGCGCCGGTAGCCGTGAGCTTTACGCGGTACACGCCCGCTTGGGCATAGGAGTGATTGAACTGTGCGTCCGCCTGGGTGCCGGTTTTGCTGTCGCCGAAGTCCCAGGTGTAGGAAGTGGCATGTTGGGACGTGTTCTGGATAGCCACCGGGCAGCCACCCTGGCAGGAGCCGGCCGTGTAGGTGAAAGCGGCTTTCGGCTTGGGGGTTGCCGTTGTTTCGGGGTTGTCGTCGTCGCAGGCAGCGAAGGTCAGCGCCGACAAGGTAGCCATCAGTACGGGCAGACGGTAAGGGTAAAAGGACATAAATGAAAAAAGAAAATGGATGATGAATGGAGTTGGCAATAGGGCGGACCACCCCCGATTGGTCCTGATTTTCAAGGGGAAGCGCAGGCAATACCCTACTAGCCCAGCCTGCTAGGCGGGTGTGCAATCAGAAATAGTTGGTTGCCAGCCCGGGGTATGCTTCCAAGAAGGAGCGGGGGGCGGCTGCTTTGTGCTTGCAAAACTAGGAGCCCAGTTTGCGGCAAACTTTCGCGAAACGGAGTTCCACTTGCCGCTGCCGGATTTTTTGCAGTGGCCTACCGAACTAAGGCCGTTGGTTTCGGGGCGTCAGGTCTGCTTCGCGGCGAATTAAATCGGTGTTTCCGCTTGATTTGAGCGGTATTCGTCTTTGGCTGGGTGGCGCCCACAACTGCGTAGCAGGTAGCAAGATTGTCTGTCTCGGAGAGGCAGTTCCGGGGTGTGCCCGGCGGAAAATCCGGGTCACGAAAGCGGAACTCCGTTTCACGAAAGTTGCCGACCACGACCAGTTTTAGCTTTGTAGAAGCTGAGACAGTGGTTTACTTATGAACAATGCAGCCGCGTAACAACGGCCGCCTCTTCTCCTTATGAACGCTCATTTTGTTGATGCCTTCCTCGATGGAATGGCCCTCTTAAGTGGCCGCCCCAACCAACCGCGCAACGCGGCTGACCGAGCCCAACCGAGTACCAGAAAGCAGGTGAAAGCCAGCACCCGGAACTGCGGCTTTCTACCACGCACAGTTTCAGTTCTGGCCGTGCTCTGCCCGGCACCCACTCCTTCAACAAAGCACTAGCAAACCATCGAAATCCGTATTATATCCTAGGATAAAAGCCATGCAAGGCAATGAATTTTAACAAGTTACTAAGCCAGTGGCGCAACGTAGGTTGTCTGTTGCTCTTGGGAGCTCACACCGCAACCGGGCAGGGCGCCTACGCCGTAGCGCACCCGGCAGTGGATCCTCCCAAGCAAGTGATGCTAACGGCAACGCCAGACTGGCAGCCAACCTTACGCACTGTGCCCGTAGCGGCCCCGCGCCTAGCGGGCACCCAAGCCAAGCTAGTAGCTATTAAAGACAGCTTGGCCCGCCTGCAACGCGCCGCCAACTTTCCCACTCCTCCAACAGTAAGTGCCCGTACTGCCACCCCGCCGCAGGTTCTCAGCCGTTTCTTTGGCTACGAGCTACCTGGTGTCCCTAACGACGACGACTTGGCCGTGGCCAACGATGGTACGGTGGTTAGCGTGATGAACAACCGCCTGGCCGTGCACGCCGAAGACGGCACCCTGCTGCGCAGTCAAAACCTGGCGGCCCTCAGCACTACCCCCGGGGTGCGCGGCTTCGACCCACGCGTGCTTTACGACCCCGAGGCAAACCGGTTTGTGGTGGTATTTCTATCTGGCAACGTGGCCGCGGCCAGCTTGGTGCACGTGGCCGTATCGGTGAGCGCCGACCCGCTGGGCGCTTGGCACAGCTACCAGCTCAGCGGCTCGCCCCTCAACGACGGCACCTGGATGGACTACCCCAACATCTTGCTGACCCAAAACGAGCTGTTCATTAGCGGCAACACCTTCACCGACGGCTCCACCAACAATTCCGGCTTTCGGCAGTCCGTTGTCTGGCAGCTCAACAAGCAAAAGCTGCTTGCGGGCAGGTGCTGCAAAGTGCCGATGCGCGCTACTACCACAGCATCACCGACAACGGGCAGCCCGTCTTCAACCTGACGCCGGTGCGCGGTAGCACCCAGCTAAGCACCCTACCGGCCTATTTCCTTTCCAGTGAGGCCCTGAGTGCCCAAAACTCCCAGCGCTTGCTGCTGGTGCAAGTAGGGGCTGATTTGAGCGCCGCGCCCGCCCTCGAGGTGCGGGCCTGCGCGGGCATGCTCCCCTACACGCTGCCCCCCGATGTCCGACAGCGCGGCACTACCGTGACCCTGAGCCGCAACGACGCGCGCGTGATGAGCGCCTTCCAGCACAACCAACGAATTCACTTCGTGCTGAACGCCCTGCACCCCTCCGGTCCGCCGCGGGCGGGTATCTGCTACGGCCAAATCACCAACCTCACCGCCCCCACTCCGAGCGCCCAAGCCCAGTTTTTGCCAGAAGCCCGCGAGGCGGCGTTTCCGGCCATTGCCTACTGCGGCCGCACGCCCACCGAAAACAGTGCCCTTATCGTGTACTCCCACGCCGCACCGACCGAGTACGTGGGGTACTCGGCCGTGTTCGTTGATGATGCCGGCGACCTGTCGGCGCCCGTCAACCTGCACACCGGTGATGATTACATTGCTATTTGGGGCGACTACCTCGGGCTAAGCCCGCGCTACAACCGCCCGGGCGAAGTATGGGCCCAGGGCTGCGTGCCGGTTGCCACTGGCCTTGGCGGGGCGGGGAGCGACGCCCCATATTTCGCGGCTCGCCCACCCGGGCGTGGTGGCCGCCACCCACCCGGCTGGGGTGCGGCCGCCGCTAGCGGCGTATCCGAACCCGGCCACCGAGTACGTGGTGGTGGAATTTCAGCAGAAACGCGGCGGCCGGACCCGTATTTCTTTGCTGGACCCGCGCGGGCAAACCGTAGCGGAATTGCTGCACGACTGGGTGCGCGCGGGCCGTACAACGTTGCGATTTGCCACGACTTCGCTGCCCGCCGGCCTGTACGTGCTGCGAGTGGAAAGCCCGCACGAAAAGCCGCAAACCCACCGCTTGGTAGTGCTTAAACCCTAGCTAGCCACAATCTAGCTAGCCGTATGGTGTCGCACCAACCTGAACGCCACCAGTGCCCGAAGCAACAAGGTGGTATCTAAGGATGCCCGCGTATGAAAGGGCAAGCAACCGAATGACTACAAAGCAGTGAGAGGCCGGTCAAGATGTTTTTGACCGGCCTCTCACTGCTTTGTTGCGCTTTACAACTGGTTTAACTGCATGTAATGCGCTAGCTCCCTGGCCGCGCCGTCCTTGCTGGCGGTTAGCGTGTGGATGATGCGCTGCTGCTCGGCGGCCGATTTGTTCTGGCTCATTTTCTTTTGCGCTTGCAGCTCGGTTACGGTTATTTCGAAGGCCACGATGCCGCGGGCCATGTTCGTCTTGAACTCGGCGGGCAGTTGCTCCCATTGCTGCTGGTAGCTGGCTTCGTAGGTGGCAATGGTGGCTTCCAGCACGCCAAGGGTTTGCGCGGGCTCGGTTAGTAGGCGGCCTTGCCCGTAGGCGTGCACAGCGAAATAATTCCAGGTGGGCACGCTTTGCTCGCTGTCGTAATGGCTCGGCGAAACGTAGGCGTGCGGCTCACTGAACACCACCAGCACCGGAAACGCTGCCACCTGCTGCCACTGCGGGTTGGCCCGGGCAAAATGAGAAATCAACCGAATTGTATCGTCGTCTTGCCTCGTCACCACGAACGGCAAATGCGTGGCAACGGGCAGCTGGTCTTTTGCGGTGATGATGGCAGCAAAACTGTGGCGCTGCATAAAAGCCACTATTTCGGCGCGGTCAGTGGTTTGGTAGTTTTTTGGAATGTACATCGGCGGGCACCTTGGGGGCAGCAAATGGGCTTAGGGTTCAGCAAGAACGCAAAATTCTCAGCTACCCGGAGCGGTTACTTTACTAGTTCGGCGAGCACCGCGTCGCGCAGCTCGCCGGCCTTGCTCACCAGCTTGCCCTCCGTGAGCGTGCCCATGTTCACGCCGAGAAAAAAGTACAGCTGCTTATCAGGCAGGTAGTAGAGGGCGCAGCCGGCCCGAGGCCCGCGCCGCCGTGTCCGTAGGCCACGTGGCCCTGGTGCTCGATGTGGTACAGGCCCATACCGTACTTGGGCTGCCCGGTTTTCGGGTCGTTCACCCAGTTCATCATCAGCTGCCGGGAAGCGGGCTTGAGCAGCCGGTCTTCCATCAGGGCCCGCAGAAAGTTCACGTAATCCAGGGGCGCAGCCACGATGCCGTCATCACCGTACAGCGTTTCAACGTTGATCTGCTGCATCCGCGATACGTTTTCCACCCGCCCGTTGCCGTAGCGCTCGAAATAGCTATTGACCACGTCGGGCTGCTGCAAATACTGAGCGGAGTTGTGATAAAATGTGCGTTGTAGCCCCAACGGGGCCAGAATACGCTCCTGAATCAGTTGCGCATGATTGCCGTGGATGGCATCAAGAATCAGAGCGACGAGTAGGTAGTTGGTATTGGAGTAGTTGAATTTACTGCCGGGCTTGAATTCCAACTTGGTGCCGGCCAGGTAGTCGAGGTAGTCGGCGCTGCTGAAGCGGTGCTGCGGGTGCTGCAGCAAGTACGCCAGGTAGTTGGCGTTGCTGGCGTAATCGGGCAGACCGGAGGTGTGGTTGAGTAGCATACGCACGGTTATCTTGTCCGCGTCGGGCAACTTGCGGCTAAGGGTGCCCGGCAGGTACTCGGTGATGGGCGCGTCGAGCTGCACCTTGCCTTCTTCATGGAGTAGCAGCAGCGCGGCGGCGGCATAGGTTTTGGCCACGCTTTGGCCGTACTGCAAGTGGCAGACCTGCATGGGCGTGCGGGTTTCGATTTGGGCAAAGCCGGCAGCATCGGCCCAGTAGCCTTCCGTCGGGCTGTACACGGCCACCACGCAGCCTGGCAGGCCAGCGGCGGCGTAGCGCTGCAGCACCTGCCGGAGCCCGGCCGCCTTGGAAAAGCTAGGGTTGATGCTGGCCTCGGCGGTGCAGGTAGCAGCCGGACCGCTGAAATCGACGGGCGTACAGGCGCCTAGGGCCAGCAACAGGCCCAAACAAACGGTTTTCATAGCGAATCAGTGGTGGAAAAGGTGGGCCCGAACGCCGGCTTGCAGCAAGAGGTTGGGCACGACCGGAATACCAGGATTGTAGCCGTGCAGCACGAACACCTGATAACTCACGAAAGGAGAAATTCGGGGCGCGGCCTGCCGCCCACTGTAGCCCAAGGACAAACCCACCGGCAGCATCAGCGTGAGCTTGCCGCCATGGTTGCGGGTTTGCCAGGTGTTGTCTTCAAGCTCGTAGGAACGCCCCGGCTGCATGGTATACAGCACCCCGGCGCCGGCCCGCAGTTCGGCATACAATGGCCCGAACTGCGGGCGGTACACCAGCTGCGGCGCCACGTACAGGCCGTTGCCGGCGTAGCGGTTGCGGTAGTAGCCCAGCGGCAAGCTCTGCACCAGCGTGGCCCGGCGGTTGTAGCGAAACTCGGTGCCGACACTCAAACCAGGATTGGAAAACGCGCTTTTTCGGTCGGAAAAGGGCATGGCCAGCGTGTGGAACTGCACCCCGGCTACCACCGGCCAATTGCGGTAAACCGCCCCGGCTCCTGGCCGGGACGGTACTTGACCGTAAGTAAGCAGTGGCAGGATCAGCAAGCCAGCGGAAAGGAAGGCAGGTTTTATCACGACAAAAAAGTTGGCCGAAGAAGCTTAAGAGAAAAGCAGCGCTGCCCAGCCTCAAATGCGGTAGCATTAGGTTGCACAGCGCTGCCCCTCACCTAGTAGTGACTGGCGTGCTAGAATGCCACGCCGAACGTGACACCGGTGCGCACCCCGAAGCCGCTGAACGCATCGGTTTCAAATGAGTCCGTGCCGCCGGCCGTTACTTTCACTTTCCCGCCGTTGTAGGACGGCCCGAGGAAGGTGTCGAGTGTGAAGCGCCGCTTGAACATAAACTGGTACCCGGCCACCACGCCGCCGCCCAGAGTGTTCAGTGTGGCTTTGCCCTCCGATTGGGAAACGTTGCCGTTTTGCTCGGAGTAATCTAGCGCCTCACTGGTTAGTTTCAGATTTTGGTAGCGCAGGAAGGGCCCCAAGTAAAAGCCTTGCAGCGCGGGCTTTTTATCCGATAAATACAGGCGGTACTCGGGCGTAAGGGCAAACCCGCTGATGTCGGTGCCGTCGGTATCCCAGCTGGTAAATAGGGCCCCGAGTTGCACGCTTCGCTGGTCGGCTAGTTTGTGCTCCACGAAGAACGAGCCGGTCTTCACTAAGGGACTGAAAATATTGATTTTCACGGCAGTGGTTTGAGCGGAAGTTGCCGTAGCAAGACCCGTGAGTAGGCAGGCAGTGAGGAGTTGTTTTTTCATCAGTGAAAAAGAAGTAGGGGGTAAGAAAAAGAGGTTGAAGAAGTGCCTTATATGGGCCAACAGCCACGTAATTTTCAGGGGCTGTTTTGATGGGCACAAAGCTAGAGGGCCTCTTTTTCAGCGGTTTTCGCGAAACGGATTACAACTTTCCTTTCCCGGATTATCGTCTTAACAGTAGGTGCGTTTAAGCACCGCCCACTACCTACAGCCCTGCACGTGCAGGGCCGCAAAGTCGCCGGCCAGCACAAGGGTGCCGCGCGGTCCGGCTTGGGTAGCGGTGCGGGCCAGGGCGCGCAGCGCGAGGGCACGTACTTCGTAGTAGCCGCTTAGCTGCTGGCGCAGTGGGTCGTAGCTCGTAATGGTGAGCCCGCCCGTCAGTGACGATACGCAGGCGCATAACCCCAGCCGGGTAGTAGCTGAGCCGGCTTCGGCATCGAGGCGGTAGCAGAGCATGCCCCGAACAGGGGCTCCAGGAGTGGCTCTGTTGCGGAGTGCATACGTGCCCACCCAACCCGGCAAGAGCTGCGCCCGGTCGAGCACTAGGTTTACGCCCTCGGGTAGGGCCCGGAAATGGAGCCGCAGGGCGCGCGCCGCCAGCACGGCCCGCCCTATGATGGCGGGTGCCTCGTAGAATTTGCTTTCGCAAGCCCGGCCGGGAACGTAGCAATAGCGGCCCATCCCGAATGCAGGACCCGGTGCTCCCCTTGCTCGGGGTCGACCGGCAAGTGCCCGGCGGCAAAGGGATACATAGGCAGCGGAAGGAGAGGCATCAACTAGCGATTGAAGTGAATAAAACACCTGGCAGGTAGCCGCAAACGCTGCCTGTTCTGAGTGCTTCAAAACTAGTTTCCCTGGTTGCCGCTGGCTTTTTCGAAACGGATTTCAACTTGCCGCTGCCGGATTTTTAGTTGGCCCAAGCCGCGGCCGGGCCTAGTTTCGGTAGGTGGGCCGGGCAATTGTGCGTCCGCGTTAGCATCTTTATGCGAGGCCGCCCACTTGGCTTTGTAGGCGGCACTGGCAACCTTTGCTGCTCCCGCAAAACCTCCTTGTGCGCCCCTGGAACAACCTCTTTTGCTACGTTAGCTGGCTGCTGGTGCTGCTGCCGCTGTGGGCCGGTGCCCAAACGTCGGAAACCTCTTTTCGCCGCTTCACCACCGAGCAGGGCCTGTCGCGGGACGAGGTAACGGCCCTGGCGCACGACAAGCGGGGCTTCTTGTGGGTGGGCACGCTCAACGGCCTCAACCGCTTCGATGGCGCGCAGTTCAAAGTGTTTAAGCGCACGGATAGAGCAGCTAGCTTACCGGCCAACCACGTACTTACCAACGGCATCACGCCCGACCCTCTGGGCTACCTCTGGATAGCCACCATTCGCGGCCTGTGCCGCTTCGACCCCGTGCGCGAACAAGGCCTCACGGTGCCGCTGCCCCAGTTGCGCGACCGCCTAGCCGACAACGACTTCGTATCCCCCGTTGGGTTTGACAGCGCCGGCCAGGGCTGGTTTGCTTCCATCGACCGGCTCTACCGGATTGATCCGCGCACCCTGCGCCGGACAGCTTACTCCCTGCCCTACGTTGTTGCCAACGAATGCCCGCTGCCCTTTCCGGCCGCTGGAGGGAAGGTGTGGTTGATCAGCCAGGGAGCTATCTACCTATTCGACCCGATTAACGGCCGCTACCAGTACGTGCAGGGCCAGGACCTGGCGCATCCGAACGCGCCCGAGTACTTTCAACGGCTGGTGCCGGGCCGTCAGCAGCGCTGGTATGCCGTGGCGCAGCAAGGCGTATTTCGTTACGACGCCACCCGACAGCGCTTTGTGGGCGAGGGTGCGCGCATCTTCAATGTGCAGACAATGGTGGAAACGCGCGGCTCCCAGGGGCAACCCGCCTGCTGGATTGGCACTTCGGGCCGGCTTACTTACTACAACCCTTTGGGTAGGCGCTACACCGACCTGGTCCACTCCCCCGATGATGTGCACAGCTACCCAGGCGGCATCACGCTGGCCTTGCTTCCCGATGCGCGCACGGGCATGCTGTGGGTGGGCACCACGCGCGGGCTGGCCGTCATCGACCCGCTTTCCAACAAGTTCAAGCGTCAGTTTGTGCGCAGTTCCGACCCCAAGCGCTACCTCGAAGATGTGCGGGTGGTGCGCCAAGACCGCCGGCAGGATTCGCTGTACTGGGTGCTTACCAACCAGCCCGGGCTGATGCGCTGGGAGCGGCAACACCAAAAGCTTACTACCGTGGTGAACCCGCTCCCCGGCTATTTGTACGACCTAGTGCAGGACATGCAGGGCCGGGTATGGGTTGGCATCGACGGGGGCCTAGGTATTTACGATCCTGCCACCAGTTGCTGGCAGCGGCGCCCGATTCGCCTGGCAACCAAGACACCGGCCGTGCCGGGCGAGGTGACGGTGGAGCACTTGTTGCTGGACCGCCAGCAGCAACTGTGGCTCGGCTCGGCCAAGCACGGCTTGCTACTACACGATTCTAAAAGAAACCAAACCACGGTTTATCCCTTGCCCGGGGAGGCGGGTGCAGCCTGCCAAGTGCATCGCCTGCAGGAAGATGGCCGGGGGCGGCTGTGGGTGCTAACCAGCCTCGGGTTGTTTCGCTTATCGGCTGACCGCAAGCGGGTGCAGCGGGTGCGCCCGCAAGCGAGCATGGCCACCGTGCACCAATCCGACCGGCTGCAAAGCACGTTCCTGCTCGACCGCTACGACAACCTATGGCTATCGAGTTTGGGGTTGGTGGTGCAGGCCGATACCAACGGCCGGGTACGCCACACCTACACGACCGCCAATGGTTTGCGCGCCGACTACACTTTCGGGCTGGCCGAAGACCGGCGCGGCCACCTCTGGTTGGCCACCGACGAACAGCTGCACGAACTAAACCCAACCACGCACAAATTTCGGTACTATGGGCGGTCGAGCGGCCTGCTGGTAAACAGCATGTACCAGACGTTCACCGCAAACCGTCAGGGCGAGTTGTTTATTGGGGCGCGCGCGGGCTTCAACTATTTTCAGCCCACCCAGCTGCGCCGTAACCCCGTGCCCCCGCCGGTGGCCGTCACGGAAATACGCGTCAACAACCACTCTCGACCGGTGGGCGCCCAAGTGGAGCTGCAGCCCGGCGAGCAAACCCTGACCGTGGCTTTTGCGGCCCTCAACTTCAGTCAGGCCCAGAAAAACCGCTATGCTTACCGCTTGGAAGGCTTTGACCCGGCCTGGACGAGCACCGACGCCCGCACCGTCACGTACACCAACTTGGCCCCCGGCAACTACACCTTACGCATCCGGGCGGCCAACAACGACGGCGTCTGGAACCTAACCGGGCAAACGCTGGCGGTGCGCGTGCAGCCAGCCTACTACCAAACGCTCTGGTTTAAAGCGCTACTCTTAGCGGCCGGCACCGTGGCCTTATGGGGTATCTACCGCTACCGCCAAAACCAGCAACTGCAGCTAGCTGCCGTGCGCGACCGAATAGCCAAAGACCTGCACGACGATATTGGCTCCACGCTCAGTAGCATTAGCATTTTCAGCGAGGTAGCCCAGGTACAGCTCGCCGACGCCCACCCGGCCACCGTGTCGCTGCTGCAACGCATCAGCACCAACGCTTCCACGTTAGCCGAGTCGATGCAAGACATCATCTGGACCATCAAAACCAACCACGATGGCTTGCCCGACGTGGTGACCCGCATGCGCGAATTCGGCTTGCGCCTAACCGAGGCCAAAGGTATCCGCTTCACCATGACTGTGGCCGAACCGTTTCCGGCCTTGCGCCTGAGCGTGGAGCAGCGCCGCAACCTGTACTTAATTTTCAAGGAAAGCGTCAACAATGCCGTTAAGTACGCCGACTGCACCCAGCTGCAAGTGAAGCTCAGCGTGAGTGGCCGCCAACTGCACTTGCTGATCGAGGACGATGGCCGCGGCTTCGACTTGGCCACTGCCCGCACCGGCAACGGCCTAACCAACCTAGAAACCCGGGCCCGCGACATCTGCGGCCGCATCACTTTCACCACGGCCCCTGGTGCGGGCACGTCCGTGGCCCTTACTGCCCTTCTTGCCTAACGTTTTATGGCCGACATCAACCTTATTTACTACGAAGACAACCGCGAACTGCGCGAAGGGCTAGCATTTCTAGTGGAAGCTACCCCGGGCCTGAAGCTACTCGGTGCGTTCGGCAACTGCCACAACCTGCCCGAGGAAGTGCGTACCCTGCGCCCCGACGTGGTGCTCATGGATATCGACTTGCCCGGCATCAGCGGCATCGAGGCCGTGCCGCTAGTCAAGGCTGTGTCGCCCACCATTCAAGTGCTGATGCTGACGGTGTTCGACGACGAGGACAAGCTGTTTCAAGCTATTCGCAACGGCGCCAGCGGCTATTTGCTTAAGCACACTTCGCCTAGCGAGTTGCTGGCCGCCATTTTCGACTTGCACCGCGGCGGCTCCCCCATGACGGCCAGTATCGCCCGCAAGGTGCTGCTGCATTTCCAAAACGCTCAAGCGCCCGCGCCCCAGCAACTCCCCGCCGAAGACTACCGCTTATCAACCCGGGAGTTGGACATCGTGAAGGGCTTGGTAGCGGGCTACAGCTATAAGCTGATCGGCGCCGACCTTGGCATCAGCATCGATACCGTGCGCTCCCACATCCGCAGCATCTACGACAAGCTACAAGTGAATTCCAAAACCGAAGCCATCTTGAAAGCCATGCGGGAAAAGTTGGTGTGAACTATATATCGGCAATTGCTAATTTTGTCTGTCGGAGATACTATTGCACTGCCGAAGCCTTAGCATCTTCATGCTATTGTTGCGCGTGGCGCCAGCGCCCACCTTTGCCAGGCCTATTTTTAGCGATAGTGTCGCCTGGGTCAGACAGGTTTATATGCTGACATCTCATGTGTTAAAGCGCTTTATTTAACGCTATAAAGTCTTATGGAGCCCTTCTTCCAGTTTCGCACCGCCGAATTCACCGACCATTGCCAAACCACCGTGTCGCAGCAAGCCGGCTTGCTGCACGCCGAATCGGCGTGGCAGAGTGCGAAAGGCAAACTCCTCTTCAACGACTATTTCTTGGAGGGCTTTCAGCTGACGGTTCTCAAAGGCCACCTCAATCAGTCGTTGCAGCTGGAGCTGGCCGTACAACGCCCCTGGACGGCCATGCTTTACCAGCTGGACGGGGAGCTCAGCTCGAAATCGTGCGCCTCGCGCCCCTTGCACATGGGACAAGGGCACCAAAACATGGTGGGCGACGAAGTGGCCACCAACTACTACACCTTCCAGGGCCAACACTACGACTGCTGCACAGTACACGTGGAGCCCGCCTTTTTCACGCAGCTCGTGACCGGCAACGAAGAGTGGCTGTCGTTGCACCACACGCGTCTGGCCCGGCACGAGCCGTTTGTGCTGCTGCCCCCGGCGCGGCCATTTCGCCCACCCAACGCGCCCTGGTACAGCAGATTGCCGCCTGCCCCTACGGCGGGGCCCTCAAGAAAGTGTTTCTGGAAGCGCGCTTCCTGGACTTGTTTATCGAGCAACAAGCCCAGCTCGTGCAGTTGCGCACCCGCGCCACGTCGCGGGACCGGGACATTATGTACGCCGTCCGCGACTTTCTTGATACCCACTACGCCGAGCCGCCGAGCTTGCTCGAACTGGCCCGGCAGTTCGGCACCAACGACTTCAAGCTCAAGAAGGGGTTCAAGGAATTGTTCGGCACCACCGTGTTTGGCTACATCGCCGAGCGCCGCCTTACTGTAGCTCATCAGCTCATCACCCTCACCGACCAGCCCGTGCAGGAAGTGGCCGAAGTGGTGGGCTTCACCAACGCAGCGCACTTTGCCACGGCGTTCCGCCGCGAATTTGGGCACACGCCCTCCCAAGTGCGCCGCACTCCGCAGCTGCACTACACTGACCTCGTGAATTTCCAGTAAAGGCGACCCGGTAAGAATCCGGCAGAGAAAAGTAGAAGTCCGTCTGACAAAAGCCAGTGGGCACCCTGCCCGCTAGCTTTGTGTCAGCAAAACAGCTAAGCCAGTGGGCACTTGCGGCCCGTGCTACGCCAAGATCGGTAGCCGGCCAGTGCCCACTACGTTGCGGCCCCGCTTTGTAAGCGGCCCTTAATTTTTCCGGTTGTTGCCTGCTCAGGTAATTGCAAACACCTACATAAGTGAGGTGAGCGGGAGAGGTATGGGCTTGCCAGAGCTAGGCTACGTGGGCTGTTTTGCCGGCCTTCTTTTCTCTACTTAAACCTTACTTTAGTCATGCGCCTGCTGACCCTGATTGCCGCCAGCTTGCTGGTGAGCGCGCTACCGGCTTGCCAATTCAATTCCGAAGCGAAAGCGGAATCCAAAGACGCTCGCCCAGCTACCAGCCAGAACTACCTCAAAGTCACGTTCGACGGCAAAACCACACTCTACCGCGATGTTCGCTTCAGCGAAGCCCAGATGGGCTCCATCAAAGGCTGGCAGATATGCACGGGCTCCTCGGGTGACAACCATCTGACGGTCTTCGTGTACGGCACCAAGGCCGGCTCGTTTCCTTACCGCAAGGACATGAATTCCTACGCGCAGGTCAGCCAGGTGGATTATCAAACTCAGGGCACCAAATTCGCCAATTACAAAGCCGTGGTGTGCCCCACCGAATCGGGCTACTACTCCACCGACGGGGCCGTGAACGTGACCGAATACGTGGCCGGCAAGGTCGCAAAGGGCACTTTCACCGGCGCCCTGCTCGATCAGAACGACGAGGATATGTGCGCGAAAACCGGCAAGCCGTTCAGCGGCGAATTCTCAGTAGTTGAAAACTAACTTCTTTTTTAACCTGTCACGGGCGCGGCTTGCTGCCGAGAGCACGACGCAGCGGCTGGCCCACATTTTTTGCTATGAAACGCACCCATCCTTTCCTTTTCACCGCCTTGCTGCTGCTAACGCTCGGCAACTCTTTGAGCGGCTGCCACAAGAAAGACCCCGAGCCCACTACAACCGGCGGCAACAACGGCGATGAGGAAGTCATCAACACGCCCGCCACAGCCATTCCCGACGAGCTGGTAGGCACCTGGTTTGCCGACAGCAATACTGGCCCGCTCACCGCCAACTGGGAGGCCGGTACCTTCCAGGGCGAGCAAGGCTTCAAAGAATTCCGGACGATGGTGTTCACCAAAGACGGTAAGAACGCCGTGGAATACACCTCCGAAGTATTTAATGGCAGCGACGAGGTGCAGCAACGGCTCTACAAAGTCACGGGCACGCTGGAGTACCAGGCCGGCAACCCTTCCTCGCTCACTTTCCACGCTCAATCGGGGGTTATGCGGGTGTTCAGCAACAAGTACACAGGTTTTAAGGAGGCGCCTATCCAGCGGAAAGACATGCTGACGTACGCAAGCATTTTGCGCGGGCCGGAAGCCACCACCTTCACTTCCTCAATCAACTACCTCACGGCCAAGCGCGTGGATGGCGCCAACCTGATTTCGGTGAAGTACCGTAAAGTGGGCGGCGGCTCCGTCCCTACCAACCCCGGCGGGCTGTACACCAAACCACCTACCACGGGCACCTATGTGCAGGTGGGCAACTTGTATTACCCGACGGTGAGCATTGGCAGTCAGGAGTGGATGAGCGTTAACTACGCCGGCAACGGTGGCATCAAAGACGACAGCAAACCCCATTATGGCGCCTTCCTGAAGTTCGTGGATCTGGCGGCCATTCCGGTGCCCGCCGGCTGGCGCATCCCGACCCGGCGCGACTACGAGCAACTTTTGGCCTCGCAAGGATTAGCGCTGGATCAATGGGGCTCCACCAACGGCGAAGACCTGGATTCCAAGCGCCGCCTGGGCCGGTTGATGGCCACCACGGGCTGGCTCAAGCAAGACGGCTACGCCACCAATAGCTCGGGCTTCACGGCCGTGCCCGCCAACCTGCGCGTTACCAACGGCAGCCCCAATGGCGAAGGCACCAACTGTTTGCTTTGGACCTCGGAAAAAGACGCCAGCGACAATCCGCTCGCCTTCCAGATCATCCAGTTGCCCAGCGACACCTACGCTGCCATCCGGGCGTATCCGGTGGGCTACAACCCGCCCCACTTGCCCGTACGCCTAGTGCGCGACAAATAGCCAAAGGGCTCTTTCGCTAGCTCTGCCTTCGCTGGTTCATTGCCGCAACCATTTGCCAGTTGTGGGCTTGCAGTGGCCTGTTGCTAGGTTTTCACGACCAGCATTACACACACTTTCGGTTACAATGCGCTGGTGGCTGCTTGCTCGTCTGCCCCCCCTTTATCTAGAATTACTGATGCCATTTTGCCACTTAATCTTTCCAAGCTATGCGACCTGCTCTTTGTCTTTTCTTTGCCTTTAGCCTACTGCTGCTCGTTACCACTCAAAGCTGGGCTCAAGCGCGCACGACCGAATCCAGCCTTCCAGGGTATTGGAACATAGAAACGAACAGCAAAACCCGCGACTACACTATCGTGCGTTTCTACAACAACCAAGACCAACTGGTCTATGAAGAACGCCTCAATGATGTGTGCCTTGATCTAAGCAAGGGGCGGCGCACTTCCCGGCAGCTCGCCCGCGCTCTGCAACGCGTGTTGCGTGAACGAGCCGTTTACACATCGGGTACTTTACTGGCTCAGCAGCTTGCCGCGAAGCCGCGGTTCCAACGCGCTTTTGCTGTTCGTTGAAACTTGTTTTAAGTAGCACCAGTCAGTTCTTTCACTTACTTCACGCCGCCTCAAGGTGCCTCGTCGATTTTCAATCAGTTAAAAACTGCTGGCGCTGTTCAACAACTGTCATCCATGAACAAGAGAACTTTCCACATCCGCTTTGGCAGCTCCGCCGACCACTCCCTGGACTATCTGCTTGGTATGCTGGAAGATGTGCGCGTGACTACCTGGCAAACCGTGCAGCACCTACAGGTGCAGGAACTGGATTGGCAATACAAAGCGGGCTGGAATACCATTGGGGCGCTGTTGTCGCACATCACGGCGCTGGAGCATTACTTCCGCATCGAATACGTGGAACACAGAAAGCTGACTGAGGCAGAAAACCAGCAGTGGGAGCCCGCCTTGGACATGGGCAAGTATCTTCCTCAGCTTATTACCGGTCAGCTAATCGATGCTTACCAAGCGTCCTTAACGGCCTCAAGGCAGTTGCTACTGGAAGCGTTGAAAAACCTAACGTTCGAAGATTTCACGAAACAAACGGAGGGATACGATGCGGATACGGGGTGCAACTTGGCTTGGGTTCTGTTTCACATGATAGAAGACGAAATCTATCATCGGGGCCAGATCAGCATGATCCGCAAGCTTTACAAAGAGCACCATGGCTAGCGCACGCTTGTAGCAACTGCTTAAGCTAAGCCCCGACACCTCGATGCTGGGGCTTTCTAGTGCTCAAGGCCGCTCTGTGATTAGGCGCTACGACTCAACGCGCCGCGAAAATACGTTCGAGAAAAGTTAGAATCCTGTTGGCAAAGGCCAGGCGGAAAGGGGGACTCTAGCTTTGCACTTAGTTAGTTGCCAGCTAGATAGTTCTCTTTTTTTCTGCTATCAAGTAAACTTTAAGGGCTCGTGTGCTACTGGTCTTGAACGGTGCCTCTACATCAAGTTGCGCAAGCGCAGCGGACCGTTGCACAACCAGTTTACGCCCTGGCAGGAATGGTACGTGCAGCCCACCGGCTCGCAGCAGTACACCAACCCCGTTTGGGAACAGGCCCCCAGTGGTACTCGGAGCCCCATAAACCTATAATACCCAAGGGCGACAGCGCTTACACGCGCCCGGTAGTGCTGCATACCAGTGCGCTCATTTTCGGCCGCCGAGGACTTCGCCGTGGCCTTCGAGACAATAAAGCGCGGCTTAATCATCGGGGAACCGACATGCGGTAGCACCGGACAAGCCTTGTCTTTCAGCTTGCCCGGCGGGAGCAAGGCTCGCATCTGCAGCAAGCGCGCACCTATCCAGACGGTAAGAAATTTGTTGGAGTAGGTGTGCAGCCGCACGTAGTGGTGCACCTAACTGCGCGCGATGTGCGTAGCGGACACGACCCTGTTTTGGAAGCGGCGCTCAAGCAACTAGCTGCTCAAAATAAACGCTGAAAGCATCTCTTAAGTTATTATGCGTATCGGGCCGCAGTTTCAAGCTGCTAATTCAACCAAGCCGGTGCTCGGCACCGAAGAGTACCGCGACAAGCCACTCGTGTTCGTAAGGAAATCCGGCGCACCAGCGAAGGCAAGACCAGCTCGACCATGATTGATGGTGAAGAAACCAGCGGGGCCCGCTTCAACAAGTACCGCCCCGGCCGGCAGTCGGAGGCCAAGAACTGGAGCAACGATTGGATTTTGTACCGCCTGACCGATATCTACTTTTACAAGGCGGAAGCGTTGATGCGCGAGAACGGCGGTGTAGCAACCCCTGAAGCCCTACGCTTGGTCAACGATGTTCACAAGCGGGCTTTCTCGACCGCCGACACTACCAAAGAAGCATACACCGCTGCTACCCTGACCTTACCTGAACTGCTAGCTGAACGGGGCCGGGAGGTTATCTTCGAAGGCAAGCGTAGAACGGATATGGTTCGATTCGGGACAATCATTACGGCCACTTGGTGGACCCACCAACCTAGCGACCCTACCAAGGCCCTATTCCCCATTCCGCAACAGCATTTGGCAGCTAACCCTAACCTGGCGCAGAATCCCGGCTATCCGGCTCTGTAAATGTAGCTGATACCAAACCAGACTTAGGTTCTAAACTAGACCCTTGGCTTGGTTTAGGTTTCAGCCTTGCCCCTATCTGCTGATTCCGAAAACTACCAGCTATCCTGCATTTACAGTACCGAAATCGTAGATTGATTCTGCTATTTCGGTACTGTAAATGCAGGATAGCTGGCACAAGAGCTAGTTTTCAATTGCTACAAAAGCAGTGCAAGTCGGACTATAAAGGCATTAGGACTCACGCTTATAAGGCCTAGACATGCCACCTATTAGCAACTGTACCTTGTCAAATACTAGTAACTCCAAACACTAGGCAACCCATGCATGCCATGCATGGGTTGCCTAGTGTTTGGAGTTATTAATACTGGTTACTTATAAGCAGATTCAACTTCCGTTAGTAGCTGTTCGAGCTGCTTACGGTTAAACCATTGGCCTTGCAGCAGCACCCCGGCAATGCTGGTAGTATTGCTGATGTTTTTCAGCGGGTTCTTTTCTAGCAAGACGAGGTTGGCATTTTTCCCCACCGCAATGGTGCCTTCCGTGGCAATTGTATTTAGGTAGCGGGCGGGAGTAACGGTACTAGCCAACAAAATATTGTAGGGCCGCATGCCAGTACTTTGTAGCAAGGCGAACTCTCGGTGCAAGGAAAAGCCAACAATGACCATCCCGTAGGTGTCACTTTCGGTGAGCAGCGGAACACCAGTTTCAAAGAGGATGCGGACGAAATTGTGCATCCAAACCGCATAGGTCGTACACAAGCCTGGTGCTTGCACGACCCGAAACGAATGGTTTTTCAGCTTTCAATAGTCGTTCTTCTTTGTAAGAAGGCTTTCCATCTTCGCCAGGTATTTCACCAAACTCGAATGCTGTAGCTGGCTGAACTTTTTATCGTTTAAGAATTGAGTGATGAACTCAAATCTCACAGAGTGGTGCCCGTGTAAGTGTGCGGTAGAGGCACTGATCCAGGAGCACTATAGCACTTAGATGGCTGCGGATTGTCGAGAACATGGCTGATGCCTTCTATAGCGGGCCAAAGGAGTGTGAGCAGGCCCAAATGCGGTTGAACCTTATTCGGTCAGAACAAGGAATAGCTCTTTGTTAAAAACGATACACGAGGGCATTGATGTTCATGCCGGCCCCGACCGATGCTAGTATTACATGGTCCCCGGGTTCCATCTGGTGTTCTGGCAATTGCCCTTGGAGTAGCAAGTCCAGTAAGGTGGGTACGGTAGCCACCGAACTATTGCCCAGCCACGAGATGGTCATGGGCATAAGCTGCAAGTCCGGTCGGGCTTCTCCATACAGCAGGAAGAGCCGCTCGAGAATGGCGACATCCATCTTCTCGTTGGCTTGATGAATCAGCACTTTTTTGATTTGGGTCAGGGGGACCTGCGCCTTGTCTAAGGCTTGCTTGATGACGGCCGGAACGTGCTGCAAGGCAAACTCGTAGAGCTTACGCCCTTCCATTTTCATGAACCGGTCGGGGCTTTCCTGTAGTGCGGGGTCGTAGGACTTGCCCATCTGCAGTAAGCTAGCGTACTGGTGAGCATGCGTTTGGGTGTGATGCGCCAGAATGCCCGCATCAATGGAGGAACGCGCTTCTAGTATAACAGCTCCGCTACCGTCGCTGAAAAGCAGCGTGTCGCGGTCATGAGGGTCCACCACCCGCGACAACGTCTCGGTGCCAATCACCAGACACCGCTTGGCATCGCCCGAACGCAGGTAGTAGTTGGCTTGAATTACGGCTTCCACCCAGCCCGGGCAGCCAAAAGCCATATCGTAGGCAACACAATCCGGATTCTTGATAGCTAAACGGGCTTTGATGCGGGAAGCCAAGGAGGGAACTTGATCAACCCGGTTAGAGCCGTGCACTACATCACCAAAGTTGTGGGCTACAATCAAGTAATCCAGTGTTTCCGCATCGATGCCCGAACTAGTTAGAGCTTGCTGGGCGGCTATGAATCCTAACTCGGAGGCTTGTTGTTCGGGCCGGGCATAGCGCCGCGCCGCAATACCCGTAATGGTACGGAACCGGTGAAGAACATCAGTGGGCTCCTGCGTAATGGCCGTTCCCTCTTTTGTGAAAAAGCGCGCAGCTAAGAAATCCTCATTGTGGAGAATAACTTCTGGAATGCAGCTGCCAGTAGCCACAATAAAAGATCGAATCATGAGTAAACAAGTAAAGCGGGCGCGTTCCGAAACACAGTTTAGGTTATACAGACGCGAGTAAAGGTAAGAGTTCCTTAACGCAAGGTCATCAGTATTGGATGAAGTCCTCTCATCTTCACCAACCGTTTCACCTGCGTGCATCGCGCCAAGGCAAGTCTGTCCCACGTGAGCCAGGTAACCTTTCAGGATACGGAAACTAGTGTACACAAGGCGTATACGCAAACGATATTACCCTACAACGAAGTCGAACGCTTCTTCAACCGGCTTAGGAAAGCACAAGGCCTTACTATCAACTTCCAAAAGGCTGGTGAAGTATACGCGGCCAAGAGACCAATGACTTTTCCAGTAACCAGAAGTGTTTTCGGTGAGAAATTGCTGTGAAATTAGCTTATGATGAATGTAATAATCCTAGACTAAGTAGATTTGGCATCCGCCTGACTACACGTTCTTTCCATTCCGCTTTTACTTATGGCGCCATTTACTATCCCCTTAGTTAGTTGCGTAGACAAATCCGTTAATTAGTTTCCAGACTTGTTTTCTGCTACCACGGTAGCAACGCAGCCCAACGCGGTGCTTGAGCGTCATAATGTGCGGGTGCTCGGTTGCGGCGAGCAGGTGTTGCTGCTCTGCAATGGTTTTGGCTGTAGCCAGCACATCTGGCACCGCATGACGACGGTGCTGGCCCGGCGCTACCGATTAGTACTCTTCGATTACGTGGGTTCGGAGGCTACTGCCCACCCGCTCGAGCGCTATATGTCCTTGGCCGGGTACGTGCAGGACGTGCTCGACGTCTGTCAGGCCTTGGATCTGCGTGAGGTGATTCTAGTGGGCCATTCGATAGGTGCTAGCATTGGTATGTTGGCTACCATTGCGGCACCCCATCATTTCCGTCAACTCATTGCCTTGGCTGCGTCGCCTTATTTCCTCAACGAAGCAGACTACTACGGCGGGTTTAGCAAAGAAGATGTGGAGCAACTACTGGCCCTGATGAAAGTTGACCATGATAGCTGGGCCAACCTGTTTGCCACCTTGTTGCTCGGGCCGAAAACGAGGCAAGGTTAGCCAAGGAACTGGCCCAGCATTTCTGCAATGCTGATTCTGCCCTTGCCCAGCAGTTTGCCCACCTTACCTTTCTCTCGGATTGCCGTGCGGAACTGGCTCGGGTGACTGTACCGACTTTGCTGGTGCAGTGTTCACAAGATATTGCGGCTCCCTCGGAAGTCGGCGCCTATCTGCTCGAGCACCTGCCGCAAGCTACCCTCATTACGCTCGACACCACCGGCCACTGTCCCCACCTGAGCGCCCCGTTGGAAACGCTAGCCGCTATGGAAACCTTCCTGGCAAAAGAATAAGACTGTATGTCGACGGGGCTGTATCAGAGCAGAGAACCACTAAAAAGGAAAAAGTCGTCTTGTTGAAGAGCAGCTCTTCCCTTTCGGTCTTTCCTCGAAGGCAATTAGCTAAGATACAGCGTTGATTGCCACCAGGGAGTCGGCAGTTGTCGGTTCAATGCCGTCATAAACTGGGCCGAGTAGCAAGTGTCGGAAACGATGCCAACGAGCACGAGGGCTTTGCAGGTCGGTCTCGCTCAGGTTCTCCTTTTCGGCAGCTATGTTCTCCTACCAATACGGTGCATTGTTTCTACATGTAGTTTCCTGCCTAATGGTCAGGCGAAGCCTACAAGAGGAAGCGGGCAAAACCAATCAGTTACCGGACGTATCCTGCTAAACATCAAAGCGTTGATTTTCACTCAAAGCTCTTAGCAAAGCAGTGATACAACTCGTAACCGAGAGTCAAGGGCACCCACTGCTCCATTTCAATGTGAGCTTCGCCGTTATGTAGCTCAAGCGTATAGCACGCTTCAATCGCAGTAGCTTGCTCTTCGAGATATGCTTTGTGCCGGAAAGCTACCACACCGACAAGCGTAGTAAATAATTGGTGGCGTTTAGTAATAGTTGAGTCTAAAGTGGAAGCAACTAGCGTATTCATAAAGACAGGAAATAATACAAAGCAGCGGGTCAGCAAAAACACGGCCATTTTGTTAGCGGTGAATGCAAATACCTTTTACTCAGCTGCCTCATTCTTGTGTGCGGGGCTTACCTTATTGGGCCAGGAAATCAACAGATTCGCTGTTTTTGCTTGGGAATGTGCTCTTCACGCCCTAGTTTGAGCATTCAAGCAAGTTTGTACTATCCTTATCCTACTTTTATGTCTTATTTTCCAACTCCTCCTCAGGCGCTTCCAGCAGAAGAGCAACAAAGTTGGCGGCAACGCGCGGAAAAAGCCCGGCACCTTTCTGGTCTCGCGGAAGCAGGTATCCTGCAGGTAAGCTTAACCACGCTCGATTTGCTGCAGCGCTACGTGCGGGCAGAGCTAACCTTAGAGCAATTAGTTCGGCTACAATCCCAGCGGTTAAGTAATCGCTGATATCTCCCTTAGATAGCTCAATAGCTTTGGTAAACGGTATTGCATCTTCCTAAGAAAGCGGGTGATAAAAAGACGGTAAAAAAGGCCGCTCTAAGGGTGCAATCATGCGTGTGCGAAACGAGAATCCCGTAGCTCATACCGAGTAAGATAAGAGCAGGATACCTAGTAGGGGTAGTTGCTCCGCGCGTCTAGCCGGTGGCCCGTGCCGGGTGACTAATCTGGTGTATAGCTATCCGCCGCAGATTGCTGCTAGCAAGCAAGAGGCAATCAGCGGGAAACGACTTAGGCACTCGGCTGGGGCATGTGGGGTAGGTACACGAAGAACGTGGTGCCCGCACCGGGCTGGCTGTGCACTTCCAGGCGACCCCCGGCGTTTTCAACCATGCGCTTGACCATGAACAGCCCAATGCCCGTGCCTTCGATGTGCGTGTGAAAGCGTTGGAACATGGTGTAGAGCTTGGGCAGCTGGTGGGGCTCAATGCCGAGGCCGTTGTCGTGCACCTCCAGCACCGTATAACCGGCCCGCACGTGAGCCCGCACATCCACGTGGAGCGAACGGTCGGGGGAGCGGTACTTGAGCGCATTGCTGAGTAGGTTGTAGACTACGCTACGCAGGTTCTTCTCCGAAAAGGACACGGGTGGAAAATCGCTTACGTTCACGAGTAGGCGCGCCCCGGTTTCTTGAATCAGTGGGGCTAAATCCTGCTGCACGCCTTCCACAATTGTGGCCAACTGCACCGCTTGAGTGGCCGAAGTATGTTCTTTTTGCAGCTTGGAGACATCGGTCAGGTGCTCAATCGTGCGCTTAAAGCGCTCCACGGCCTCGAGCATGAGGTGCAGGGCCGGGGCCACGTTGCCTTGCTGAACCACGTCAGCAGGCAGCTCGTCACGGAGCAGATAGAGTAAGCCCTCAATATTGCTGATTGGAGCTTTTAAGTCGTGCGAGGCCGTGTAAATGAAATTGTCCAAGTCTTCATTTGTGCGTATGAGCAACGTGTTGCTTTCGTGCAGATCCCGGTTGGTGGCCGTCAGTTTCTCGTTGATAGCCGCTAGTTCTTGGTTGAGGTCTTGCACCTGCCGGCGGGCTTCGACCTGCTCGGTAACATCGGTTACCAGAGTGTAGAAACCTTGCACAACGCCGTGCTGCACATCGGGAATGTAGATGGTATGAATGTGTTTGGTGAATCCCGGGCGGAAGGGCATTTCCACTTCGAACTCCACTGGTTCGCCGGCCAGGGCCCGAGCGATGTAGGGTTGAATAGTAGGATAGGCTTGCGGGCCAGCCACTTCGCGAATGGGTCGACCGAGCAGTTCTTCGGCGCGCAAATGAAACCAGGGTTCGTAGGCGCGGTTAGCAAAGCGGTACTTTTCTTCCCGGTCGATGTAGCCGATAAGTACGGGTAGCGCGTCGGTGATAAGGCGCAATTGCCGGCTGCTGGCTTCGGCGGCTTGCCGGGCCTGCACCTGCTCAGTAACCTCAAACACAAATACCAGGATGCCGTCGATATGTCCCTGTGCATCGCGCCGCCCCTGGTAAACAAAAGTGAAGTAGCGGTCTTCGAGGACGCCATCGGTGGGCCGGGCTACGGGAACGTGTAAGCCCTGCGCTTCGTGCGGTTGACCAGTGGCATACACCTGCCGCAGCAGCGTTTCCACGGGCGTGCCAACCAGTTCTGGCATCGCCTCGAAGACAGGTCGGTCCTGCAGGGCCCGGCCGGGTAGCAACTGCTGGTAGCCGGGATTGACGAACTCAAACGCCAGCTCGGGCCCGGCCAGAATACAGATGCCAGCGGGGGCCTCCTGGAACAAGCTGAGCAAGAGTTGCCGCTCGACCTCACGTTCTTGGCGGGCTACTACCTGCTCCTTGACATCGTAGGCAAAGGTGGAAATGCCGACAATCTCACCGTTCTCGCGGTAGGCCTGGTAGGTGAAGGTAAAATACATTTGGCGCAACGAGCCATCGGGCTGCGCTATTTGAAGCGGCAGCTCGTTGCCGTAGTACGTTTCTCCCGTTTGGTAGACGTGGTCGAGCAGGGCCACCACCCCACTCGCTACCGTTTCGGGCAGGGCCTCGGCTACGGGAATACCCAGCAAGTGACGACCGGGGAAGAAGTCTTGGTAAGCCTGGTTAAGGTAATCGTAGCGGTGCTCGGGGCCCCGCTGGATGCAGATAGCCGCCGGTGTCTGGGCAAAAACTTGGTAGAGCGTTTCGCGCTCCTGTACCTGGCGCTGGGCCACGCTCAACACCTGAGCTTGCAGGGCCTCGGCCTGCTGGCGGGCCTGTACCAATTCCGTAACCTCGAAGCCAAAGACGAGCACGCCGTCAATGCGCCCCTGCTCGTCGTAGCGCGGTTGCTGAACATAATTGAAGTAGCGGTCTTCCAGTACGCCGCCGTCGGTACGCGCCAGGGGCATGTGCAAGGCCTGCTGCCAGAGTGCTTCGCCCGTGTCGAATACGTGGCGCATGGTGTGATAGGCCGCGTGGTCGGCTAGCTCCGGCAGCGCTTCCAGCAAGGGTTTACCCAGCAACTGCCGTTTGGGGATGAACTGCTGATAGATAGGATTGATCAACTCGAAGATCAAGTCGGGCCCATCGAGAATGCAGATGGCGGCCGGGGCCTGCATAAACAATCGGGCGAGACGGGTGCGCTGCTGTTCCGTTTCGGCGCGGGCGGCGGAGAGCTGGGCCGTGCGCTCGGTCACCCGGCCTTCCAGCTTCTGGTTGAGTTGCTGTAGCTCGTGCTGCGCCTCGTGTAAAGCTGTGTTGGCAGTCAGGTACTCCTCGTTGCTAACGTGCAGCTCTTCGTTGAGGGCAGCTAACTCCTCGTTCAGGTGCTGGACTTCGAGGCGGGCCAGCACCAGCGTGGTCACGTCGTAGGCAAAGACAAAGATGCCATCAATAGCTCCGGCCAGATTGTGGCGGGCTTGGTAGATGAAGTTGTAGTAGCGCTTTTCCAGCTCTCGTATGCCATCGTTGGCATGATCAAGCTGAACTAGCATCTCATTGGCGAAGAAGGTTTCCCCGGTACGGTATACCTGATCGAGCAGGTCGAAAATGGGCTGACCGGCTAATTCGGGCATGGCCTCGGCAATGGGCTTGCCTACGAGTGGCCGGTTCCCAACCAGCGCTTGATAGGGCGGATTGACGAACTGGAACGTGTGTTGTGGCCCCTCAAAGAGGCAGATCATGGCCGGGGCCTGCTCGAGTATATTATAGAGTTGCTGGCGCTGCAATTCAACTTCAGCGCGGGCGGCCCGCTCCTGGGCCTGGCTTACGCGCAACGCTAGCTCCACCTCGGTGCGGGCGGCATCGGCCGTGTCGGTGAAGCTAACCAGCAATCCCTGGCCTACCCGGCGAGCCGAGAGCTGAAAGTAATTGTCTAGCCCATCGGCTTGGTAGTTTACGTTCATCCGCGCAGGCGCACTCGATTCGAACGCGTCGCGGTGAAAAGCAAATACGCCCGTAGCGAGCGTATGCGGATAATACTGTAAGTAGGTGCCCGTGGGCCGGGCGGGCTGCTGGAGGATGCGCTGAGCGGTTGGGTTGAGCAGGTCGATGCGGAAGTCGACGAGACGCCCCTGTTCATCGCACAGGGGCGAATACAACGCAAGGCCGGTCAAAGAAGCTTCAAGCATTCCCCACACTAACTCGGCTTGGGGATAGGTGGCCTGCAGGTCGGCGGGAAAGGCAGCAAGCGAAGGCACTAGGTCGGACATGCCTACCCATACGCCGCCCAGACAGGATGCGTTTGAGATAAGGACAAATAAGCGAGGAATAGGTGAGGCGGTGGCGGCTAGGTAGAAACAGCAAGTGTAAGGGTCAAGGCGTCTGCTTAACCCGCTCTTTCCCACGTGTTACGTATGTCTAAACCCCTCGGGCAGCTAAACTTGCTATTCGTATTCCTTAATCCTGTTTATTGAATAACATGGCTTTCGACAAAGGTTTAGCAAGGCTTATAGATCGGTGAGATCAGCCAGATGCTGGAGCCAGGCTATACGCTCGCCATAAAGCAACGACAGCCCAAAGCTACAGGTACTAGCAAAGGGCCCGGACGCCCAAAGAAGAACACGTAACGTCTCAGTTGCCGATGCCGACCATTTCACTGCTCTTAGTCGGGTTACGCTTTTTTTTGGTTCGCATCGCCTTAGTAACCTCATGGCGAGTTGTAGCTGAGAATCGTGGCACCTTAAGCGTGGAAGCGACCAGACCCAGGGCATCGCGGTCGTATCAGCTGTCTCGAGCAGGACGGCCATCGTAGGGAGGCTAATCAGTTCTTGGGAGAGGCATGGCAGGAAAAAAGTAGTATCCCGCTCTGCTTTCTTCATGCCCAAGCAGCCGATTAGTAGCCGCCAAATGCTGAACTATAATGATTTGATTGGCCCGCCGGGCTTCATGAACGATCACCAGGAAGCCCGGTACGCCTTTATGGAGGCATGTCAAGGTGAATGATAAATAATTGTAAACCTTAACAGCATAGGCCGCTCTTTGACGACGGAGGCTTTCTGTTTTACTACTTCTTAACAACTATAGGCACGAAAGGCACCGAATTGTAACTGCAACTGCTGGTGCGGCGTTGATGCCCATGCGTAGCCACATCATATCCTTCCTAACAAAGAGGAAGGATGAGTAAGATTCCAAGAAAGTGCGGCAATATTCTACAACCCAATCTCTTGGGCGGCATTGTGTTGGCGCACGTTGTCAATACGGGTGTAGCGACGAATCATGGCCGTGGTTTTGTGCTTGGTCTGGTTCATGATCTTGCTGTCATCGACGCCTTTGAGTTTGGCAATGGTGACGAACGAGGCCCGCAGCGAGTGGGCCGTGAACTTGCGGCCCAGATACTGCTGCACCAGCAGGTTCAACGAGTCGGTGTTCAAGCGGCGTGTACTCAGCCGCTGGCCCCGGCGAAAGGACACAAACAAGGGGCCGCTGCTGTGCCCGTGCGCCTGCAATAACTCCAGCCACTCCTTGACGGCCCGCACCGGGCAAGTGCGGCGGTCGGCGGAATAGAAGACAGCCTTTTCTTCGCCTTCGCCTTTCTGGTTGGTTTTGCTGCGCGGCAAGTCCACCAGCAAGCCATCCGCATCGAACTGCAAGTGCTCGATATTGACGTTAGCCAACTCTTCGCGGCGGAAAGCCCCGCTAAAGCCGAGCAACAACAGCGCCCGGTCCCGCAGGCCCGCGGGGCGACTGGTGTCAATGGCCTGGATGACGCGCTTGAAATGGTCGAGCGTGAAGGCCGGCGCTTGGTGCTGTCGCACGCCCTCGACGCGAGTGACGCCCTTTATGAAGACCTTAAACCGTTCTTCAGTGCTCGGCGAGGGCACACCGGCTAACTTGTGGGCTTTCGTGACGGAAGCAATGTGGCGCCGGATGGTGGCCGTCTTACGACGCTGCTCGGTCAGGTAAGTGACAAAGCCAACGAGCGTGGGTACGTCCGCTGGCAAGGGCGAGCAGTTGTATTCCAAACACCATTTGGCAAAGCGCTTCCAGTCACCGGCATATGCTTCCTTGGTGTTGTCGGCTCCGTCTAGGCCCGCGGCCACGTAGCGCGCTGCCTTTTCGGCAAAATCGTCGAGATGCCGGGCTTGACCGACGGCTTTGGTTGCTTCCCCTAAACGTGCAAGTTCTTCTCTAGCCATGCCTGTATAAATAAGGAGTAAGTCATGGCTTATTAGCCCATCGTTCTAGAGTGTATGCTCAACGCAAACTGTCAAATAAATATTTGCTAGAACTAATATAATGAGAAATCAAAGATAGACATTTACCTCGGATAAGTAAACGTTATCCGGGGTAAATAGGTATTGTACAAGGAAAAGTTAAATAATTCAAAATTAATAGTATTGTTTAAAATTGCCGTGGTAAAGTTATAGTGCCAAATTTGGACGTACCAGTTTGTGCTCATTAAGCAAGCAGCGTTTATGACTAAAAGCTTATCGGATATTATGACCAAGTTGTAATACCAGATCCGTCGACACTATCTGTGGCCTTTGCGTGATGGGGTAGGTAACGAGACAGGTTTACTTATCGCTACTTATGTTAGGCGAAGTGAACGAGTCGTTGCACTGGCTTCTTCGGTACCATTCGTAACAGTTATGATGCCTAAAGTAGGAAGCACGCATTTGTAGTTTATTCTATAGGCTACTTATTCCTTGAAGAAGTTTCTGGTGACACGTTGTCCAACCTGGTGATTCCTTAATCGGATTTAGCTTCTTGCCAAACGACTGTCCACTTAAGCGTTTAGCGATACAACAAGTAACTTAAATCTGCGGGCTCCATCTTTAATATTTATAAACACTCTTGCAGTACAACAAGAGTCATAGTTAGAGTTGCCCTCGCAAAGTTGCTTGAGCCAGAGCATAGCGCTATAATTGAAGTATATTCTAGTATAAAATTGCATATCATCCTTATACTTTTATAGACCATTTGCCTTTAGGAAGGTAGCCATCCAGCTTTTTTATGAACTTATAGACTATTTTTATACCTCATGAGATTGTTATGCCTTTTTTGGCAGTCTAATTAAACCCTTACAGTATAAGTTGTCTACGCCTGCTATGCGCCTTCTTTCAAGAAGTCTAGCAGTGCAGTTCGAAATAATTCGATTTCTTGATCGGTATTGTATGGTGCTAATCCCAATCGGATCCATCCACCTTGTGCCATAATCCCTAGCTTTTCAGCTAAGGTAGAAGCGTAGAAATGACCGTCGGCAATTGCTAGGTTGTAATGCTCGGCAAACCAAGCACAGGCTTCGCGTGAATTCACGTTTTCAAGCGTGAATGCCACGGTTGGGGTTTTGCGCGTATCGGCTGGCGCACGGTATACTCGCACCTGCGGCAGTTCCTGCAAGAAGGATTCTAGCCGGTGTGCCTGCGCTTGCTCGTGCACTTCAATAGCTTGCATGGCGGTGCGCAACCGTTGCGGGCGGGTGGTACCCTCACCAAGGGTTTCGATAAAAGCCAGAGCTCCTAGCAAACCTGCAATCCCCTCGTGATTTTGAGTGCCCGTTTCCAGCTTATCGGGGATGTAGGTTGGAGCGGGTGCGAGCTTGTACACAGGCAACTTGTCGAAAAGTCCTGCTGATACCACCGCAATACCGAGGTGCGGTCCGAAGAACTTATACGCCGAGCAAAACAGTATATCAGCCCCGAGCTTTTGAAAATCAATCGGATAATGTGGCGTTGCATGTACCGCATCCAGCACCACCCAGGCCCCAACGGCTTTGGCCCGCGCAATGATTTGCTCGACCGGCGGCACGGTGCCAACCACGTTCGACGACATGGTAACGGCGACCAGCTTGGTGTTAGAAGTAATCAGCTCATCTATCTGAACGAGCTCGAGCGTATAAGTTTCGAGGTTGACGGGAATGAATTTCACTACTGCGCCACAGTCCTTGGCGAGCGTGACCCACGGGTCTACATTGGCGCGATGGTCGAGTTCTGTCACGACGATTTCATCGCCGGTGTGGATGAACGTGGCGAGACTACGCGCAATGGCAAAGGCTAGTGACGTCATATTCTGGCCAAACGCAACTTCCTGTGGTTGGCAATTCAGCAAGTCCGCTATACCCTGCCGGCCGGCTTCTAGCAGCGCATCCGTCGCGCGGCTGGTGGCAAAAGTGCCATGTAGATTGGCCATACCACCGCTGATGTAGTTGAGCATGCCGTCGATAGTTTGCTGGGCCATCTGCGTACCGCCGGGCCATCGAAGAAGACGTAAGGGGCGCGGTCTGGGCGTCCTTGCAAGGCAGGAAAATTGGCTCGAACGAACTCAATTGAAAAAGACGACATGCAGGAATTAGGTTACTAGAGGATGGAATGATAAAGCTGATGCATCTTTCCGAAGTTCGGTTCTGGAGGGAGCTTTATGCTTAATCGGATAGTGCAAGACGCCAGATAGAGCGCTGGTAACAACCTTTTACGAGCTAGTTGGATTGGCCGAAAGTATGATACGCTTGCCTGGTCGGTATTCTTCGTAGTCCTGGATTACCTGCCGCAGAATGGCCATATCCCTCGGGCAGGCTTGCGCAAAATCTTCCCAATTCTGTAGTGTTAATGACTCGGGTAGTTCTACTATAGCGACGATACAATCCCAAAAGGCATCCCAACTAGACCCATACCATTCTGGAAAGCCCAGCCCGGCTTTAAACAACTCATGCAAGTCTTGTTTTGTGGTGATGTCAGTTAAGTCAAGAGTCATAGGCGCAAGCTAGCACTAGAAAAGTCTCTTCCTGTAATGAGCATTCCTCTACTAAGCCATTTCCTAGCTGTTCATATAGCAGCCTGACTATCTATAGTGTTGGTCGATGTATCAGTTACCATCGGTAGTTTTAGTGGCAGGAACAGGTGCATAAGTAAGCTGGCAAGTAGCCAGCAGCAATGCTGTTCCTTGAGATAATTGATTCGCGGACACGACAATCCTGACTTATTTCTCTCATATTGACAATCGATAGTTGCTCTCCATAAATATCACTCACTTCATGAATGCGCCTTCGCCACAAGAACCTTTCGTTCACCATGTACTATTTTATACCAAAGCCACCGCTAACGAGGCCGACAAGGCCAAGCTTCTAGAAGGGCTACGGAAGCTAGCGGGCGTTCCTTCAATCAAAATGTCGCATATCGGGGTACCAGCCGCTACCAACCGCGACGTGATTGAGCGGACGTACGCCTACTCGTGGCTGTGTTTATTTGAGAGTGCGGCAGATGAAGAAGACTACCAGCAGCATCCTATCCACGACGAGTTTCGGAACCAGTATGCTATCTACTGGGATAAGGTGGTTATCTATGACTCGATTGGGGTGCCTTCTACGCAGAGCTAGCGCAACACTGACTATGCTTGGCTGCCTGCCGGGGCGTGTCTGCTGAAGGTTGTCGCGACAGCCGTTGTTGCTTACTTCAAGTTTTCAGCCAAGAAAGCACTGACGCGTAGCAATGCCTGCTCAGCCGCCTCCAGGATGCCCACGTTGACGGCAAAGACGTGCGGCATTCCTTCCCACACGTGAAGTTCGACGGCTACACCTTCGGCACGGGCCTGCGCTACGTAGCGCAAAGAATCGTCGCGCAATATCTCGTCGTGGCCGATGTGCACTTGCAGGGGTGGCAGGCCAGCGAAACTACCATACACCGGCGAAGCATTGGGATCATGAGCTGCGTGGCCTTGCAGATAGTGGGCTGCCTGCTGAGATAACCAGTTCTTGGTTAACAGAAAATCCGCGTCGGCTTGAGTCTGCATACTTGGTGAAGTCAGGGCAAGGTCGGTCCAGGGTGAGAAAACTACGCCCGCCTGCGGGGGTACCATGCCCGATGTACGCGCCGCTTCAGCTGTAACCAGGGCCAGAGTGGTGAGAGCGAGTCCGCCGCCCGCCGAGTCGCCGCAGATAGCAATGTGCTGCCAGCCAGCGGAGAGTAGTCCCCAGTACACTGCTTGGGCATCCTCGACGGCGGCGGGAAAAGGGTGTTCGGGCGCCAAGCGGTAGTCAGGCACAAAAAAATCGACCTCCACGCGAGCAGCTAACTGCCCTACAAAATGACGGTAAGCAGTAGCCGAGCCGGCTACGTAAGCCCCGCCGTGCAGGTAAAGAACTACACTGGTAGTAACCCGGTGGACGGCCGGGCGACACCACCAGCCTGCAACCCCGCCCACGGTGGCCGCCTCGTAGGTCACTCCTGCTGCTGCCGGCGTAGCGGCTATAAGCGTATCAAAGTGCTCTCGCATGGCGGGGCCATCTACTAAGCCCTTATAAGGATCTAGGTTTTGGCGCATCTGGGAGACAACTACGCGGTCAGCGGGTGTAAGCGCCTGAAATTCGGTTGGTTCAACAGATAAGCTCATAGTAAATGGGGATAGATGCAGCGGGAATAGGCACACTACCTACCAGCACTGGAATACTGGCCCGGAAATCTCAACTATCTAGTTGCCAAAAGTGAGAGGCCACTGTACTTTTGGCAAGTACTTACCTGACGGTAGGATACCTACTCTTGCGTTAGAATCACTGACTTTCAGACTTAAAAAATATGAGTGTCGAAGAAAATAATTCCCTCCGCCCGTGCTGGGGCAACCAGCCGGTGATATGTCGACTTGCCCTGTGCGCAAGGCCATGAACCTAATTGGTAGTAAGTGGAAAATGTTGTTGCTGCAAAACCTAGGCAGCGGCCGAAAGCGCTACGGTGAGTTGAAGCGGTTGCTACCGGACATCAGCGAGAAAATGCTTATTCAAGAGTTGAAGGATCTGGTTGCTTCTGGACTGGTCGACAAACGTGTTTACCCGGAAATTCCGCCCCGCGTGGAGTATTCGCTGACGGCCAACGGCCAGCAGGCCCTGCCGGTGCTGGACAGCGTGGTGGCCTTCGGCAATACATACATGCAGGGTCGGTCTTAACACTGATTGACAAGACAGTATAGCCCGTTTTGCCTACTCCCTTTTTCCGATTCTAAGAACCGTGATGTCGCAAGGCAGCGACTACTAAACTCATTTACAGCACAAAAGCGGGCCGGAAGAAAAGCACAGTGCAATGCTTTTTCTTCCGGCCCGCTTTTGTGCCATTTGGGGCTAATACCCACTTACCAGGTGGCTATTTGTATGAGGCAGCTAGGCAGCTCACGCTGTTACCAGGGACTAATGCCGGTTTCTGGCGCGTTATCATCACTGAAAAATTGGCTTGTTGGGCCATCTGGGCCTAACAGGGCGGCTTTTACAACGCGAGCCGCGGCATCGGACACACTACCGGGCCCACTGTGGTGATTGAAGTCGGTGGCAGTATAGCCGGGGTCCACGGCGTTTACCTTGAACTGGGTATCGCGCAGTTCGTATGCCAGCATAATCGTGTAGGCGTTGAGGGCTGCTTTGGAGGGCTGGTAGGCGGCGCCCTTCACCGGGTAATACTTCCAGGAAGGGTCGTTGTGCAGAGTCAACGAGCCCAGTCCCGATGTCACGTTTACAATCCGGGGCGCAGCCGACTGTTGCAGCAAGTCGATAAAGGCCTGTGTCACTTCAATCACGCCGAACACGTTGGTTTTAAACACCTCTTTAATCATGCCGATGCTGCTGGTAAGCGCCGGTTGCGACGCGTCTCCGAGAATGCCCGCATTGTTGACAAGCACGTCCAGAACGTTGATTTTTTCGCCTAGCGCCTGCCGGGCAGCGGCAATGGAGTTGCTATCGACTACGTCAATTTGGATGGGTTCCACTTGCGGAAAGCCTTCCGCCTTTAATTGGTCAACTGCCTGTTGGCCTTTTTGCAAATCGCGGCTGCCTAAGTACACATAGTAGCCGTGCTGGAGTAACTGCCGGGCCGTTTCAAAGCCAATGCTTTTGTTGGCGCCGGTGATGAGTGCGGTTTTCATATTCAGTGCTGGTCAATTGGATAGTTAATTAACAGCACAAAACTACCGGGCCTACTCGGCGTGGTTGACACCCATTCTGCGGTATTACTGGTACATTTTGCGGATGGCAATACGGTACTCGGCCGGGGTGACGCCGGTTTCGCGCTTGAAGAAGCGGTTGAAGTAGGATGCGTCCGCAAACCCTAGGTCGAAGGCAATTTCCTTGAGCGAAGAAGAGGTGTAAAAAAGCAGGCGCCGGGCTTCGAGCACGAGCCGTTCATGAATGTGTTTAATAGCGGGCTTGCCACTTTGGGCCTTCACCACCTCGCTTAAATGGCCCGCTGAAATGTGGAGTTGCGACGCGTACGCGCCCACCTCGTGCAACTCGCGGAAGCATTCCTCGATCTTGGCTTGGTAGGTTTTCAGCAACAGCTTGTCGGCCGACGGCTCGGCGCCCGTAAACTGCTCGGTGTACAGCCGGCTCAAGTATGTGAACAACACCGTTAGGTAAGCAGTGAGCATTCGATGCTGCCACTCGCCAGGACGGTTGTGCTCGGTCTCGATTTTGGCCAGCATTTCTTCCACAAAAGCGCCATCCGCCGCTGTGAGCAGCAACTCGTGCCCGTTCTGAGGATTCTGGATGAGCGGAAGCTCCCGGATGGACGCGTTTTGCTGCAAGGCCAGAAACTCGTCGGTAAAGGTGAGGCGCGTGCCCCAAAAGGGCGTGGCCGCCTCCTTGACCAGAATTTGGTGCGGAGCCGTGAAATACAGCGTATTGTCTTTGCGCTCGTAGGGGGTCATATCCACCCAATGGCGGCCGCGGTTATGCTTCACAAAAACCAGCAGGTAGTACGCCTTGCGGTGCGGTATAAGTAAATCCTCCTCGTAGGGCAACTCACCTTCCGAGCGCAGGATGGTAAATAATTTGCTCCCGGTTACTTCGTCCCGCTCGAACGGATGTATCGGTACGGGCTGCTGGCTGTTAAGCGTATACATGCCCTGAAATTACAGCTTTTCAGAGGAGCTTCGCTACTTTGCCGGCTGCCTGATAGGGGTCCTCTACCCTCGCCAACCTCTACTGCAAGCAAGCAAGACGAAGATTTTAACTATCCGGCCTTTGGTGGAATAGGCTGTGGCTTGCATTATTTTACTGCCGTTACGCGAATCTCTCTTGCCTGGTAGTTGTGGCTCTTGGTGGAGCAGTGCGGCAACACAAACTTACAGGAGTGGCACAGCGGCAACTACTTCACCACAGTAGTACCGAGTTATAGCACTATCTTATCCGGGAAAATTTATGGTCAGGCCCGAGTGATACGAGGCCCCGACTTTATCAGCCCCTCAATGCCAGGAGTGTCTCCTCTCTTAGAGAGATTCAAAAGCATATTGCGCACTTGCACCACCAAAAACCAAGCTGCCTACATCTTCCCTCACTGAATTAGAACTTCGACCACCTGACCGGCAGCTGGGCCGGGCTTTCACCTCTACCTTCTCTAGGATATGAAAAGCAGTTTTCTTTTTCTCTTCTTGCTCATTTGCGGCTTTGCAGCTCCCTGCCAAGTAACAGTGGATGCCAAAGCCTTCGATAAGAAAAGTGGGGCTACGATGCGGATAAAGGGCGACGCGCTGGAAGTAAACTGGCCCGTGGGAAAAGCAGACCAAGGCAAAATGATTTTCAATCTGGCGCCGAACGGCCCGCTGTTCACCAGCCTGCAAGTCAGCAAGGGCGGCAAATATCAAGTGGTGGCGACGGGCTTGCAGCCGGAATTTGTGCTAAGTGTTGGCAAGCGCGACTTACGCTCGCAGAACGGCTGGAACATCTTCTTCGACAAAGTACCCAATAAGCCCTTCCAGTCACATCGGGTGAAGATGAGCAAGCGCCACGCCGCCGTCAGCAGCCAGGGGGCCCGAACCATCGTGCGGATTGGCAAACTTGAAGCGCCCAATTTTAGTGGTAGCCTGGAGGTGACTTTCTACCACGGCAGCCCCTTGTTCAACGTGGCCGCAGTAATGACCACCACCGTGGATTCGACGGCCATTGTTTACGATGCTGGGCTGGTCAGCAGTAAGCCAGTATGGAGCAAAGTTGCCTGGGCCGCCACCGATAACAGCTTGCAGAGCGCGACCGTTGGCGCCGCCGATACCAGCCGCAACCTAGCGGTGAAGTACCGGACGCTGGTAGGCGAAACCACCGGCGGCAGCTTGGCTATTTTTCCGGCACCCCACCAGTACTTCTACCCGCTGGACGAAGCGTTTAACCTTAAGTTCACTTGGTTTGGCAACAACTATTGCCGCCTGGTGCCAGGCTACGGCTTAGGCATCCGCCAAGATCTGTACGGCGACCGGCGCTATGTGCCGTGGTTCAACGCCCCGCCCAACACGGCCCAACGACTCAATTTCTACTGCCTGCTAGGGCAAGGGCCCGCCGGACCACTACTAGAAAGCGTCAAGCAGTACACTCATCAAGACACCTACGCGCAACTGCCGGGCTACAAGACCATGGCTAGCCACTTCCACAACGAGTACGTGATGAAGGTGTTACTGGCCGGCAAGAAAGAAACCGGCGTCCCAGAATTCGTGCGGGTGTTTCGCAGTCTTGGCCTCGACATCGTGCACCTCGGGGAATTTCATTACACGGCGCACCCAAAAGGGCCCGACGAGCAACGCCTCAAAGAACTGGACGCGCTGTTTGAGTTGTGCCGCAACGCATCGGACGAGCGCTTTTTGCTGCTGCCGGGCGAAGAGCCCAACGAATTTCTGGGCGGGCACTGGTTGGAGCTTTTTTCCAAGCCTGTGTACTGGGTGATGGCCCGCGCCCCCGAAGTACCTTTCGTGCACAACGATGCCAAGTATGGCAAAGTCTACCACGTGGGCGACAAAAACGACATGCTGGCCTTGCTCCAAGCTGAAAAAGGCTTGGCATGGACGGCCCACCCCCGCACCAAAGGTTCGGTAGGCTTCCCAGACAAGTACCGAGACGAAGCTTTTTTTCAATCCGATAGATTCATGGGCGCGGCTTGGAAACCTATTCCAGCCGACTTGTCGCAGCCGCGCCTCGGCAAAAGAGCGCTGGATTTGCTGGACGACCTGAACAACTGGGGTTTGAAAAAGACGATGATTTCGGAAGCCGACCTGTTCACTGTCACTCCCGAAAACGAGATGTACGCTCATCTGAACGTAAACTACCTTCAGCTGCCCACTCTGCCGAAATTCACCGACGGCTGGCAGCCCGTGGTGGACGCCATGCAGCAAGGCAAATTTTTCTCTTCAACTGGGGAAGTGCTGATTCCCTCGTTCACGGTTAACGGCAAAAGCACGGGCGAAACCGCCACTTTACCAAACCCAGCCAAGGCCGATGTCGCCTTCGATTTGCGCTGGACTTTCCCGATGGCTTTCGCGGAAATCATTTCGGGCGACGGCCAACAGGTGTATCGCCAACGGGTAGAGCTGAACAACACCACTTCGTTCGGCCAGCAAACCTTCCGGATTCCTGCCAACCTCGCCAACCGGAAATGGGTGCGCTTGGAAGCCTGGGACGTAGCCGCCAACGGCGCCTTTACGCAAACGATTTATCTAAGTAAATAAGGTTGGTATGCTAAAACGTTTTTGCTAGATTGTGCCGGCGGCGGCGCATACCAGCTGGATGTGGCAACCAGATACCCCTTATAGAAAGGAAACGCGCATCTGGCAGAAGCCAAAACTCCGATTCACAATCCCTTACGGTATGACAAAGAGAATCCTGTCTTTATGCTGGTTACTGCACATTGTGAATGTAGCCTTGGCGGCGAAAGAAAAAGGCCTGGTAGAGTACGTCAACACGCTCCAGGGTACTAATTCCAGCTTCAAGCTAACCAGAGGCAATACGTATCCGACTACGGCCTTGCCGTTTGGCATGCACACCTGGACGCCGCAAACGGGCAAGAACGGAGACGGCTGGAAATACCAATATGTAGAAAAAACCATTCGAGGTTTTCAGCAGGCGCACCAGTGCAGCTCGTGGACGACGGACTATTGCGTATTTTCTTTTATGCCGGTTACGGGTAAGCTCGTAGTAAATGAAGACGAACGGGCCACTGGCTTCAATCACGCCAATGAAATTGCAAAGCCGCATTACTATAAAGTCGAATTAGACAATAACATAATAACTGAAATTGCGCCAACTGAACGAGGCGCGCACTTGCGCTTTACTTTCCCCGAAAAAGCTTCCAGCTATTTAGTTTTAGATGGATATACTGGAATTAGTGCGCTTAAAATATGGCCCGCGGAAAGAAAAATAACGGGCTATGTCAGCAACAATAAAAACAACAAGGGTGATTTAATTAAGAGTTACTTAGAAGTTGTTTTTGATAAGCCGTTTAAAAGCTACGGCACTTGGGAAAATCGCAAGAATACTGTGCAGCAAGGCAAATCGGAGGGCGCCGGGGAAGGAATAGGCGTGTATCTGGAATTCCGGGAAGGCGAAACCGTGCAAGCGAAAGTAGCATCTTCCTACATCAGCCAAGAGCAAGCCGGCGTGACCCTAAAAGCGGAGCTAGGCAAGTTTAAAAGCTTCGCCGCCACCAAAGCTGCCGCCGCCGAAATATGGAATAAGCACCTAGGCAGAATAGCCGTGGAAGGCAGCAGTGAAGAAGAGAAAGCCACGTTCTACTCCTGCTTTTTCCGCGCCAGTCTTTTCTCCCGCCAATTCTATGAATACGACAAGGCCGGTAAGCCTTACTATTTCAGCCCTTACGACAACAAAGTACACGAGGGCTACATGTTTACCGATACGGGCTTTTGGGATACGTTTAGAGCACAGTTTCCCCTAAACGCTATTATGTACCCGACCATGCACGGGCGCTACATGCAAGCCCTGCTTGCCGCCCAGCAGCAGTGTGGCTGGCTGCCTTCGTGGTCATTTCCCGGTGAAGGCGGCAGCATGATTGGCAATCACGCCATATCCTTGCTCGCCGATGCTTGGGCGAAAGGCATACGAACTTTCAATCCTGAGGAAGCCCTGAAAGCTTATCTGCACGAAGCAACAAATAAGGGTCCCTGGGGGCCTTCCAATGGTCGGCATGGCTTCAAGGAGTATTATCAGTTGGGCTACGTGCCGTATCCGGAATACGGGGAAGCAACTGCCAAAACGTTGGAATACGCCTACGACGATTTTTGCGCTTATCAGCTAGCAAGCTCCATCGGCAATACTTACTATAAAAATATATTCGCCCGGCAGATGTTTAATTATAGAAATGTCTATGATTCCACATCAGGTTTTATGCGCGGCAGAAAACTAAATGGAGAATGGACGCCGAATTTCGACCCTATTGAATGGGGCGGGCCCTTTACCGAAGGAAATGCCTGGCATTGGCAATGGTCGGTTTTCCATGACGTTCAGGGCCTAATTAATTTAATGGGAGGCGATACTAATTTCAATAAAAAATTGGATTCCGTTTTTTCGGTGCCCAACAAAGTTAAGGTGGGCACTTACGGCGGAATGATTCATGAAATGACGGAAATGGTGATGGCCAACATGGGGCAGTATGCCCATGGCAACCAACCTATCCAACACATGATTTACTTGTACAATTATGGTGGTGAGCCGTGGAAAGCGCAGCAGCACGCACGAGAGGTGATGAGTAAATTATACAACTCAACCGAAGATGGCTACCCCGGGGATGAAGACCAAGGACAAACCTCCTCTTGGTACGTGTTGAGTGCGCTGGGTATGTACAGCGTATGCCCCGGCACCGATCAATACGTAATTGGCAGCCCTGTATTCAACAAAATCACCATCACGTTAGAAGACGGCAAGAAATTCAGCATCGACGCTGTAAATAACAGCAAGGACAACGTCTACATTCAGTCGGCCTCGCTTAACGGCAAACCCTACAGCCACAATTGGCTAACCTACAACGATATTATGCAGGGCGGCAGGCTGGCCTTTACAATGGGTAATACGCCTGCTGTAAACCGAGGCACTGCCCTCGACGACAAGCCCTTTTCCTTGTCGAAACAGTGATCCAAAGCTGTGGCAGTTCACATAACTCGGCCTGCTAGTGCAAGAGTACCCCGTATGGCTTCATCGCGCTGATGGGTAGTGCCAGAACCTACACTTACTAATTTTTCCGCACTCCAAGGTGCTTCACGAAGCTGATCTAATGCAAAGGAAATTTTATCTCACCGCTTGGTTCTTGTTTATCGCGGCGCGCTTGCTAAGTGCGCCCATCACGTTGCTGTCCCCCGACAAACGCATCAAAGTCTCGGTTGATTTGCAAGGGAAAATAAGTTACTCCGTTGCGGTGGGCGGCACCCCGGTGCTAACAGACTCTTACTTGCAACTCAACCTAGCGAACCAACAGCTGGGAGAGCGGCCACAGCTCCGTAAGAAGTCGTTTGCAGCGGTAAACACTTCTTCAAAGCCGGTAGTGCCTCTCACGAACAGCACCGTCCCGAACACCTACAACCAACTGAAGCTGGAATTCAAAAACGATTACAGTGTCGAGTTCAGGGCCTACAATGATGGGGTTGCCTACCGCTTCATCACCGATAAACAGGATTCGGTGACAGTGAACAGCGAGGATGTGCATCTGCATTTCGCCGACGTTGCGGAAGCGTCTTACCTGGAAACGAGCAGCTTCAAGACGTCTTACGAAATCCTCTACCAGCGCCAGATGCTGAAGCGGGTGAATCGGGAGAAAATGAGCGTGCTGCCGGTTCTGTTCGATACCGGAAAGTACAAAGTGCTGTTCTCGGAAGCAGATCTCTACGATTATCCTGGCCTGTTTGTGAAAGCCGTCGATGAGAGAACGGTCAGCGCCACGTTCCCGAAGGCGCCGTTGAAGTTTGGCCCCGATGGCGACCGTAGCGTAGAGATTGTGGCCGAAGCACCCTACCTCGCCAAAACAGCCGGAAAACGCTCTTTTCCGTGGCGTTTTTTCGTTGTCACCGACCAGGATGCGCAACTAGCTGCCAACCAGATGGTGTACAAATTGAGTACTCCCAATCAACTACAGGACACCCAATGGATTAAGCCCGGGCAGGTAACCTGGGAGTGGTGGCATAACGCCTACGTGTACGGCGTTGATTTCAAGTCCGGCTACAACCAAGACACGTACAAGTACTACATCGATTTTGCCGCCAAGTTTGGCATACCCTATATCATCATGGACGAGGGTTGGGCCAAAACAACGCTCAATCCCTTCGAGCCCAACCCTACCATCAATCTGCAGGAACTGATTGCCTACGGCAAAAGCAAGAATGTCAAGATTATCTTGTGGTTTACTTGGCTGGCCGTAGAGAACAACTTCACAGTGTTCGAGACCTTAGAGAAGTGGGGCATTGCGGGTATGAAGATCGACTTTATGGACCGCAGTGACCAGTGGATGGTAAACTACTACACCCGCGTCGCCAAGGAAGCCGCCAAGCACCATTTACTGGTTGACTTTCACGGGGCTTTCAAACCGGCGGGCTTAGAGGTAGCCTACCCGAACGTGTTGTCCTACGAAGGAGTCATCGGGATGGAGCAGAATATTGGCGGGGGGTTGGCGACGCCTAAAAACAACCTGTTTCTCCCGTTTTTGCGCAACGCGGTTGGCCCCATGGATTACACGCCCGGGGCCATGCGCTCGGCTCATCCCAAAGACTACCGCCCCAACTGGGTGAATACGATGAGCATCGGAACGCGGGCGCACCAATTGGCCATGTACATCGTCTTCGCGAGTGGCTTGCAGATGCTCGCCGATAACCCTTTTAACTACCTGCGCGAACCCGAAACCACCTCGTTTATCACGTCGGTGCCCGTGACCTGGGACGAGACGCGCATCTTGGAAGCTGCCGTTGGGGAATACATTGTCACGGCCAAACGAAAAGGCTCGACATGGTATATCGGGGGCATGACCGCCGACAAAGCGCACGAGGTTACTTTACGCACCGATTTCCTAACCAAGGGAAGCCGCTATCAACTCACGTTGCTGAAGGACGGCGTAAATGCCGCTGTGCAGGCCATGGACTTCAAGCGCGTCGTCCAACCGATTCAGCCCGGCGAAACCGTGACCTTAACCATGGTACCGGACGGGGGTTTCGCGGCCCGAATCGAGCTTGTGCCATAGTCAGATCTTAGGGAGCGACACAAATGCGCGCTTGGTCGGCTATGATCCACAAGCAAGTGTGGGAATTGCCTGTACTAGGCGTAAAATTGCTTGGAGTGAAGCCATAGTATTTGGCAACATGCCAAGCGGCTTCTCTTTGCCTGCGTCAACTGGCTAGTAGGTCCGCAACGAAAGTGGATTTTGCTGTGCGCTGCACAATTCAGTAACTCTTTAAAGCGTTTAGGTATAACGTGAAGTAAAGTAGTCACTGGATGCGCTTCCTCCGTGAATCGGAGCGAAGAAAGGGTAGTTTGTATTGTGATTTGGAGTAGCAATAATTAGAGTTGCTTGAATAGTGATTTAGCTATGCTGATCCTAAATAGATAACTATTATGGGATTTCATCACTATTCGGATAATGACTTGTACAAACCTGGCTGGCAGTGCGTAGCTTTACTGAACTTGGCTGGCAACGCTTTTTAGCGTCAACCAGTCATTAAGCTCCGTTCTTTAAGGGCGGCGAGTGGTACTTTCCTTTCTAGGTATCCGCTTTCCTGTCCGCCCACTTACCTGCCCCGCTATGCCTGCAGAGCTACCGTTCCCTGCTTTACATACCACTCAAATTCCTTCCCCGCTTCTTCCCAAGCCCGGCCAGTTGACTCGCGTCGGCAGCCGGTCCCCGGTTAGGCAGGCGCGCCTGCTTGTCAATTGGCTGCTGACGCTGCTGTTCCTGCTGCTGAGTGGCACGGCCACCACAGTGCTTGCGCAAGGGACACCGCCTCCGGAGTGTAGTGCTGACGAGAAGTTTGCCAACACGTGGTACTTCGGCTTTAAGGCGGGGCTGGACTTCAACCAGGCCTCTGCCGACTCCCTACCGAAAGTGCTCACTAACGGAGCGATGGATGCGCCTGCCGGCTCGGGAGTGATGTCGGATAGGAACGGCAAAATCCTCTTTTACAGCAATGGCGAAACCGTTTGGAACGGCGACGGCACCGTGATGACCAACGGCACGGGGCTAGCGGGCAGCCGTTTTACCACCGACGGCCCCCTGCCCATTAGGATGCCGGGCATACCTCCAGCGGGCCAACCGACGCGCTACCTGCTCTTCACCTTGAAGGACACCGTGGGTCTAAGCTACTCGGAAATAGAGATTCCCGCGGGTGGGGGGCCGGGCACCGTCGTTGCCGCCACCAAAAACACGCCCTTGGCCCGCGGCACGGCGGAAAAGATAACAGGCGTATTTCATAAGAATGGCTGCGACATCTGGGTTATTACGCACGGCTGGGGAGCTGCCAAGAGCGGCAACAACAACCGGGGCGACGCCTTTCTGGCCTACCGCGTGCGGCAAGCAGCTGGCTATGTAGGGCCGGTAGTCATCGACGCTCCGATTCGCTCCACCGTAGGCAGCCTGCACGCGCCGAGCAAAGCGGCCCAGGGCTACAAAGGCCAGATGAAGGTGACTCCCGATGGCCAGCGGCTGGCCCTGGCCCGCTACAGCGAAGCAGTGGGCGACAGCAGCAGCACCGTCGAGCTGTTTGGGTTTGATACCAATACAGGCGATGTTACCGTCAACCCGCGAGTTCCGTACATAGTGGATAGCGGCGCAGGGAAATACTACGGGGTGAGTTTTTCGCCTGGCAGCTACCTCTACGCCACGGTGCGCAACCCGGCCAAATTGCTGCAATTTAACATCAGCGGCACCGGGCCAGTTACCAAGCAAGACATTCCGCTTAAGCAGAAGGCCCCGGCCGACCTGGGCTCGATGCAAGCCGCACCCGATGGCAAGATTTACGTAGCCCGCGACAACCAGTCCGCGCTGGGCTTTATCCCCTTCCCGGACTCATTGGGGCCAAGGTCCGCTATGCCGACGATAGCCTGCAGCTGGGCGGGCGCCTCAGCGGACTGGGTCTAGTTAATTTCAATCAAAGCTCCCTGCTGCAGTTCGGCCCCAATTACAAGTCCACGGCGTGCTTGGAGATTACTTTTGAGGCCCCATCCGTCAACTTCGAGAATCCGACTTACGCCTGGACGTATGCGACAACTACAGGGGCCACCTTGGGAACCTCAACGTTGCAAAATCCCGTGTTCACCTTCCCCGCACCTGGCGACTACGCAGTGACGCTGCGCGTCACTACTAGCTGCTTTTGTCGCGAGAGCCAAGGCTTAATTCGAGTACCTGGCCCACCAACGCCGGGGGTCATTGGCCCTGATCAAAACATTTGCGTGGGCGGCACGCTAGCGCCCATCACTGGCACTTCAGCCGGCGAGGGCACTGGGCAGTACACCTACGTGTGGCAACAGTCATCTGATAACATCGGCTGGAATGACATCCCTGGCGCTACCGGCGCATCCTTTACACCCACCGTCACCACCAACACCTACTTCCGGCGGTTGGTAACCTCGGGTTTTTGTGGCAAAGATACACCTTCCAATTCTGTCCAGGTTACCTTTCTTCCATCTGTAACACCCACTGTGGCCATAACGGCTCCGCCCGCGCAATGCCCTGGCACGCCGCTTACGTTAACGGCCGTGGCAACCAATGCCGGTGCCATCCCTATCTTCCAGTGGTTTGTTAACAATGTGGCTGTCGCTGCTAATACGGGTCCCACGCTCACTAGCAGCACAGTTGTGACCGGTGACCAAGTGCGGGTCGTGGTGACACCTACGGCGGGGGTATGTAGCACCGGTACGGCTACGGCCACGGTTACGGTAACACGTACCGTAGCACCAGCGCCCACGCTTACTATTGCCGCGCAGCCAGCCGGTCCGGTTTGCTTGGGCGCTTCACTTACGTTCAACGTTGCCAGTGTCACTGAGGCTGGTCCGGCCCCTGACTATCAATGGCAGGTCAACGGCACCGACGTGCCAGGCGCCACGGGCCCGACGTTTACCAGCACCACCCTGCTCCAGGGGCAAATTGTGACAGCACGCCTGCGTACGACAGACGCGTGCGGCCAGCCCGCTGCAGCCGTTTCTAACGGCATACCGGTACAGATTCAACCACCAGTAACTCCCACTGTAGCTCTGGCAACCCCGCCCGTAGAGTGCCCTGGGACTCCCCTCACCTTCACGGCCGTGCCCACCGATGCTGGCGCTGCGCCTACATTCCAGTGGTTCGTCAACAATGCAGTCGTGGCTACCGGACCTACCTTCACAAGTAACACGCTCGTGACCGGCGACCAGGTGCGGGTCGAGGTGACACCTACGGCGGGTCTGTGCACTACAGGTACGGCCACTGCCACGGTTACGGTAACGCGGACAGTGCCCACGCCGCAGCCTACGCTCACGATTGCTGTGCAACCCAACGGCCCGGTTTGCCCAGGTACGCCGCTCTCCTTCACTATTACCAACGTGACGGAGGCCGGCCCAGCCCCCGAGTACCAGTGGCAGATTGATGGCGCCGACGTGGCCGGGGCCACAAATACGACGTTCACTAGTTCCACACTGCTCCAAGGCCAGATTGTAACGCTGCGCTTGCGTACAGCCAACAATTGTGGGCAGCCCGTGGCAGTTGTCTCCAATGGTGTGCCCGCACAAATACTGCCTCTTGTGACGCCCACCGTGAGCCTAGCGGCCCCGCCCGTAGCATGCCCTGGCACGCCGCTAACCTTTACAGCCGTGCCCACTAATGTAGGCAACGCTCCTACTTTCCGTTGGCTGGTCAACAACGTGGCCGTAGCTAGCGGGCCCACGTTCACGAGCAGCACGCTTGTTACTGGCGACCAGGTAAGCGTCGAGGTAACGCCCACCGCAGGAATTTGCAGTACCGGTCTAGCTACAACCACGGTAACAGTGACGCGTACCTTAGCGCCAGCGCCAGTACTCGCAATTGCGGTGCAGCCAGGCGGCCCCGTTTGCCTAGGTGCCCCGCTGACGTTCAGCATCGCTAGTGTAACAGAAGCTGGTCCAACCCCCGAATATCAGTGGCAGGTTAATGGTATCGACGTGGTTGGCGCAACGGGTCCGGTGTTCACGAGCACAACACTGCGCGAAGGCCAAACCGTGACGGCGCGCCTGCGCACGACCAATGTTTGCGGCCAACCGGTTACCGCTGTTTCCAATGGCGTGGCCGTGCGAATTCAACCACCGGTTGATGTAGATGCTGGTCCTGATAAAGAGATTCTGGCTGGTACCTCCGTGGTGTTGGAAGGCCGCGCTGATGGTAATTACCCTGTAAGATGGACAACGACAACGGGGCAGACTTTTCTGGGCAACGACCGACTACAGCCTACCGTATCGCCCACGGTAACTACCACCTACACCCTCTCGGCCGGGGAGGGCGGCTGCGCCGATTCCGACCAAGTGACGGTGACCGTGCGTCCGCCCATCCGTATTCCTAATGCCTTCACGCCCAACGGTGATGGGCGCGACGACACCTGGCAAATCGAGTTCATCGAGCAATTCCCCGACAACACGGTGACCGTGTTCAACCGCTGGGGCAACAAGATTTTCTCGGCCAACAACTACAGCCGGGCCAATGAATGGCGCGGCGACATCAACGGCCAGCCCGCGCCGGTTGGCACTTACTATTACGTCGTGGTCACGAAGGGCCCGCTCGGCAAATCCTACAGCGGGTCGATTACGATTTTGTATTAACAACAAACGTCCGGCGGCGCTGGTCGCCGCCGGACTACCTTCCTCCCGACAGACTCTAAGGCAATTACTGTTATGAAAAGAGCTTTAACTCTACTGCTGCTCCCGCTGCTGCTGGCCGCCGCGCCGGCCCTGGCCCAGCAGCAGGCACAGTACAGCCAGTACATGAACAACAACTATATCCTGAACCCGGGAGCTACCGGGGTGGAGGACTATATCGACGTCAAGTTCAGTTACCGCACCCAGTGGACGGGCCTTCAGGGAGCGCCTAAAACCTACTACGGCAGTATTAGCTCCTCGCTGGGCAAGTGGCGCACCACCACTAAGCGTACCCTGCGCGACCGGCGCCGGCCGTTTCACGCGCTAGGTGCCCTCGTGTATAACGACGTGACTGGGCCTACCAGCCGAAAGGGCGCCTACGCTTCTTATGCCTACAACATGGTATTAAGGCCTAACCTCCGGGCGGCGTTGGGCGTGTCGGCAGGCATGCAGCAGTTTGCCGTTGATGGGCAGCAGCTGCAATTCTTCGATCCGACCACCGTGGCCGCCAGCGACGCCTCACGCGTGTTCGATGCCTCCGTGGGCTTGTGGGTGTACAGCTCCGACTTCTACGTTGGCCTGTCAGGGGCGCAGCTGTTTGCCAATAAGCTCGACTTCTCCTACGGCGCCAACTCCCTGAACGCAGGCGCGGGCAACACCCTCAAGCGCCACTACTTCGCCACGGCTGGCGTGCGCCTGCCACTCAGCGAAGACTGGTCACTGGTGCCCTCCGTGCTGGTTAAGGCTGTCAGCCCCGCTCCACTCTCGCTCGACCTCAACGCCAAGCTCAAGTACCAAGACCTACTATGGGCGGGCGTGTCCTGGCGCGCCTTCGATTCGTTTGTTGGGATGGTGGGCCTAAGCTACGAGCAGCTCACGCTCGGTTACTCCTACGATGCGGGTCTTTCTGAGCTTGCCGGCTACCACGGTGGCAGCCACGAGATACTTCTAGGGCTGCGGCTCAAGAAAAAAACCCAAGTGGTGTGCACCAATAGGTTCTGGTAGGCGAGCAATTATTCGAAGGGCTCTCATATTGCTTGGTTGCCGGCACAACCGTTTAGTGGCTGCACGCAAAGCCTGCGCCCCGAAGGTGCAGGCTTTGCGTGCAGCCACTAAACGGTTGTGCGGTCAGTACTAAGGCAGCTAGAGGTTATGATTCAACTAGCGGGCAACAGCTTAGAACGAGTAGACTTCGTCGGCAAGTGAGGGCCTAGATTGAGGAGTTCGATTGGTTGAAGCTCCTCAAATTCTGATTGTTTATTTAGCGTTTACCACCGGGAAAGCCGTAATGCGCAGCTTGGCCGAACCGTAGGGTATGAGCGTCAGTGTTTCAGCTTTCGCTCCGGCAGGCGCGGCCACTGGGCTTTGCGGTGGCGCGGCAGCCGAGTTTTCGGCCAGTTGCCATTCGGGCAGCCGTATGCCTTGCACTTGCAGTTCTATGGGGGCGCCCGCTGGCGAGAATAATACGCCGGTAGTGGGGCGCTCTTTCACTTGAAAGGCCGCTGTGGGTTGACCTTTAGGCAACAGCAAGCCATAGTTCCAGGGCGTAGTGGCTTGCACCTCGTAGTCGTCGGCGGCGTTCGGACGGTCGCGCAGCTTGGTCCATTGCTCACCGAGCTTAAGGCCGTACACTAAAGGTCCGCGCTCCACCGAAACGGACTGATTGAAGCCGGGCATTACACGCACTGCCATCGGCAAACGCAACTCCACCACGTCGCCTGCTTTCCAAGCTTGCTTGACCTCGTAGAACGTGCCGGCCTGGGGTGCTTTGGGCAGCGCTTTCCCGTTTAGAGTTACTACGCTCTTGGTTGCCCAGGCCGGAATACGCAGCCGCAGTGGGAAAGGCTGCTTGCCTGCTTTTTCCACCACAAAGCGGATGGATTCCCGAAACGGATACTCGGTTTCCTCCCGGATGACTACTGCTTCGTTGCCCCGCACGGTAGTCGTTAGCTTGTTGGGGGCGTAGGCCGCGGCCACCAGTCCGCCGTCGGGCGAGGCCATCCAGAGGTGGCTAGCGAACTTAGGCCAGCCCTGGTGCAGGTTGGCGGTGCAGCAGCCAAAGTGCGGCTCAAGTCCGAACAGGTTGGCTTCGTCGCCATTAGTAGACCACTGCCGTTTGGCCTTGCTCACCAGCACTTGGTTAGGCTGCTGGTCGTACTGGTGGGCCCACATGGTGGGGTCGAAGGTGGCGGGCAACGCGTTGAAGGTGATTTTTTCCAGCCGGTCGCCAAACATAGGGTCGCCGAGCAACGCCAGCAGTTCTTCGTAGGAGTACTGCGCTTCTACCACCGTGCACAACTCCGTGCCTTGCGACGGACTAGAGCCGGCAAAGTGCTCGTCGCTGCTGAACATGCCGTTGGGTAAGCCGTGGTATTGGTCGAGCGTCGCGAGCTGCTTGTAAATCGACTGCCGGTCCGCTTCCGTGCCGCCGGTCATGCCCCAGAGCGCCGGCATTTTCAAGGCCATGGCATTGTTAACGCCGTGGGCTTGCAGGGCCAAATTGTTGTTGCCCGAATTGAGCTTTAAACTGGCGACGGTAGTGGGCTGGGCAAACGGAAAATTGGCGAAGCCCTGCTGCCAATTGAAGCCTTGCTGGGCGAGTTGACCCGCCAACTTCAGCAGCAGCGGATTCTTGGTTTTTTGGTAGGTCCAGCGAATGGGCAACAGCTCTTCGGCCCAGCGAAACACGGCCCATTCTTTCAGTGGCAGCTTATCGAGTTGGCTGCTCTGGTACGTGAAATACTTTTCCATGTACGGCACCACGCGTTTGTCGCCGGTGGCTTCCTGGTACTGCATCAGGCTCTTGAGTACGAGCATGTTGGGCCACCAGTCCTGATTTTTCGCGGGCCCGATGCTCCCGTCGGGGCGCTGACTTTGCAAAGCCCAGTCCACCCACTTCTGCGCCTTGGCTTTTAACGCCGCATCGTCGAGCCCGTAAGCCAACGGCAACAGCCCATCGAGGTAATAGGGCCCCCGCTCCCACCCCTCGCCGGCGCCACCTAACCACGCGCTGTTGGCGCTCAGATCGGGCCAGAATTCTTCGAGGTGCCCGCTTAGGCCCTGCGCCTGAATCTCGAGTTGGCGCCGTAGCCACCCTTCGGGCCGAATGGCGCCTAAGGGCAGCGCCTGAAACGCCCCCGGTTGAAATGCGGTCAACTTGGGGCCCGTCGTGACCGCGGCCGCTGGAGCTGCGGGACTGGCCGATTGAGCCTGGGCTTGCATAGCGAGCAGAGTTCCAACTAGCAGCCCGCTACAACGACGAATAGAAAGCATAAGAAGTCAAGCAAAGAGTGGGAATACTTGGTGGGTAAGCTGGAAAACCACGTACGGGCTGGCAGCAGCGCTACGTGCGGGCTCGGCCAAACAGACTCTAAAGAAACTATCTGCAGCCGTCCCAACAACACGCGGCTGGTGCCACAGTGCGTTCAGGACCGCTGCAGATAGTTTTAGGTAGGTGCGCTAGGGTTTGGCAGTAATATGCTTGTCCAACACCTTGATGAAATAACCCCGACTACCGAGCGGGCCTGGAAACCTACCTGCTTGGCATCGGTGGTTTCGTGCCAGTCGGTGAGTGGCACCCGCGTCGGCGAGTCGTTGACAAACTGCCAAACGGGCTTCACCAGAGCCTGGAAGTCGGCGTCGCGCTCGGCCATCGTGGCCGTCCACATAATCCAGTCGGATTTCGTGTAGGTCTTGCGGCTGTCTAGAGGCAGGCCGTAGCGTTGCTGCTTGGTTAGATAATAGGTCAGTTCCTGCTGGGCTACTTCTTTGGGGAAGACGTTCAGTCCCAGAATTCTGTCCCATACCAGATTGTACTTCTGGCTCCACGAACCGGCGGGCTTGTCAAAGGTCAGCGCGTAGTGGTCGCCAGTAGCCGACATGGCCATCCAACGCTTGGCGTAATCGCGGGCTAGTGCCATGTACTCGTCGGCCGTTTTCTGATCGCCGAGCTGCTGGGCCATCTGCCCGTAGCAGGCAATGCCCATAATGGCTTTCACCGACAAGTTAGAGTTACGAGCCAAGTGTCCGGCGAAGTCGTCGGTGCTGAGCTGGGTAGCTGGGTCCAACCCGTCGCGCTTCAAAAAGCCAACCCATTTGGTGATAGTGGGCCAGTGCTCCCGAGCGAAGTCAGGTTTGCCGTCCATCTTGACGGAAGCAGCAGTCAAAATCAGCATGTTGCCCGCTTCTTCCACCGGCATATCCTCGCCGTAGGTCTGGCCGTTGGCCCGTGGGTAAGTGCCTACGTCGTGGGCCGGAAAGTCCTTTTTCCACTGGCCCGATTCGCTGTACTCGAAGATGAAGCGCAACATGCCCTTCGCTAGCTCGTTGTTATAGCGCAGAAATAGCGGTGCTGACGGATACGTTACGTCCACCGTCCCGATAGAGCCGTTAGAAAAGTTCTCTTTGGAGAACATAAACACTTCGCCCTTGGGACCGGCCACAATTTTGTGGGCGGCAATAGCCTGGCGATACGCTAGCTGGCACAAATCAGCGTATTGCTGTCCGCCTGCCGCTTGGGCCTCGGCATACAGTTGCTTATCGAAAGTGGTGCACTTCTGCCGTAGGCGGGCGTAGTCTGCTTCGGCGGCTTGCAATACCTTAGGCATAGTGGTCGAGGGGTCGCGCCGCCACCAGCCGCGCAGGTTTTTCCCGAAGTACTGCACCGAATATTGGTCGTCGTAGCCGAGTAGTACGTGCCGTTCGGTTGGTTCGGTCTTTACAGTACCCAGGTCCAGTACGGTAGCCAGCGCTACACGTTGGGACTGACCACTCACAGGCTTGGCGTTGGCAGTAAGGGTGCCACTTTTCGTGAACGTGTTTTTCAGGGCTTGGGGCTCGCCGGCAGCCTGCTGGGCCGACCCTGGCGCCGCCACATACGCTTGACCCCAGTCGATGCGAATGTTGTCGCCGGCCTTGGCCAACACAGGCTGCGCGGTGGTGCCAACTGCTTGCCAGTTCAAGGTGCCCGCTTTACCTGCCTGGGTGGTTACGGCCTGGTACGCGGTGTTGGCGGCCAAACCGCCGCTTTCCGTAAGCAACACCTGCACTGGGTGCGTCTTCCCATCCGTGGAAGTGGCTCCAAACGTGACGTAGCTCACTGGCCGGGCCACGGTTTCTAGCTCGTCAAGCAGCAGCGGCGAGAGAAAGTTTACCGTCAGTTGCACCGGTCCGGCCGCAAACTGATAGGTGGTTTGGGTGGCCGTTACGGCCACGCTGATTTGGCGGGCGGTGGGAGTCACCGGTAAGGGTAGCTGTTCATACAAGCCGGCGTCGAGGTATTCGCCGCCCATGGGGCTGTTGCAATGCATGGCCAGCACGTTCTCACCCTTGCGCAGCGCCTGCCGCGCCGATTCGGGCACGTCAAAATACTCGTAGCTGTTATTCCAGTTCGGCAAACGCACCAGCTCTACGCCATTCAGGTAGACTTCTACCGCGTCGTCGTGCCACATAAACAGGCGCAGCTTGCCGGTCATTTGGGGGTTGGCAATAGTCACGCGCCGCCGCACCCATACATCTCCCTCGGTCCAAATGGTGCCCTTCTGGTCTTTTTGATCGGTGAAGGGTGCCGGGCCAGTTTTCCAACTTGTGGCGGCGAAGGCCGGTTTCTCCCAGCCCGCTGCCGGCTTAGACAACGTGTACTGGGCCGTGTACCCCTGCTCCATGGCCGTTGGGATGACGGTGCGGTACTGCGGGGCGGCTTGGCCCAAAAACTGATAAGATTTGCCGTCTACGCGCACCACGCCCTCTAGCGCCTGCGCCACGCCGGTCCAGTGACGGGTGGAAGAGGCCGTCAGCGTATCGTTGAAAGCCCACAAGCTGAAGTACGGGTCGTGGGTGATGAGCGGGTAAGCCGGTGGGCGGAGCGTCTGGGCGTGCAGGCAACCCAGGCTGAGCATCACCGCGAATAGGAAAGCAAAACTCTTTTTCATTCTTATTGAATTAGGAAAAACATATGTAAAGCAGCTTCTCATCAAGGAAGGATGGCAATAAGGACAGGGGAACGAGCAATAGCCCTTAGTTCAGCGCTTTGCTTCACCCTGCTCTTTGCTCACCTCACAATGACGGCGGGCGCCTTTGCAGGTAAAGCAGGGCTAGGTAGTTGACCCGGTGAAGGGCATCTGTTTCTTTAAGAACCGATGAGCCGGGGGTCATTTTTCCTGCAGCACAAGCTGGCACTTGTTCCTATGCTCTAACCGCTACCAGCACCCGAGTGTCGTATTACCGATTTCCGAGAAAGCGCTACTTAAGCAATGGAGCATGAATCTGACGGAGCGTTTTGACGGGAATCTTGATAACTTCCCGGTCGTAGGTAAGCAGACCGTTCACTTCTCCTTCCACATCGGTGGTTTGCGTGTACACGGCCGACGATAAGCCCTTCTGCTGGTAGTACTCCACAATCTTGGCGTATTTCTTTCGGTACGCCTTCAGCACGTCGTCGGCCGAGTGGTAGGTTTGGTAGCCCCAGTTGCGCATGGATGGGTTCCACAAGTGGCCTTCGATGGGCCAACCGATTCCCCCGAACTCGCCGATAGCAATAACGCGGTTGGATTTAGCGGCCGGCAGGTTGGGTTCTTCCTCGTAGGTGTGAATGTCGTAGAAGTCGCCTGCTCCCTGGTCGTTCCAACCGGTCACGGCGTTAATCACCCTGCTTGGATCCAGGCCTTTCACCCAGGCTGCTAATCGTGGATTGTTGTACTGGCCCCAGCCCTCGTTGTGCACCACCCAAGTCACGATGCTAGGGTGACTGTAGAGCCGATCGATCATCCGCCGAAACTCCAATTCGAATTGCTCCATGCCCAGGGAGCGGCGCAGGGGCTCGATTTGGGCACCCGGTGCCACGTTCTGGCCTTCCAAAAAGCCCGACGGCATATCCTGCCAAACCAAAATCCCGAGCCGGTCGCACTGGTAGTAGTAGCGGTCGGGCTCGACTTTGATGTGCTTGCGCAGCATATTAAAGCCTGCTTTCTTCAGAAAATCAATCTCGAAGATCATGGCCTCGTCGGAAGGTGGCGTGAGCAACCCGCCCGGCCACCAACCCTGGTCGAGCGGCCCGTTATGGAACACCACCTTGTTGTTGAGCAGCAGCGTAGGCTGCCCAGCTATTGGTCCGGGGCCCACCGAGATTTTGCGCATGGCGAAGTAGCCATTCACTGCATCTAGCGCGGTTCCCGTCACGGTAGCCTTAGCATAAGCGGCCCGCACGGCCGCGGGCTGGCGCGGCCGCTGATTGCGGGGCGTGGTACCGAAAGGATCCTGCACCGTTACCAACTCGGTTTTGAGGTCGTAGAGGAAAGGCGTATCCGGCGACCACAGCTTAGGGTCTTTCAAGTCCAGATAAGCCGTCATTCCCGACCGAACCAGCGTAGTAGCCACCGTGCGTTTGCCGTCGAGCGCCGTTAGGCGGATGGCAGTGGTAGCGTTGTTGGCGGGCTCATTGAGCACCACTTCCACCCGCACGCGGCTGGAATCGAGTTCGGGAGTGAGCCGAACTTCTTCGATGTAAGCTTGTTTGGGCACCGGCTCCATCCACACCGTTTGCCAGATGCCCGATACTGGCGTGTACCAAATACCATTGGGATTAAGCAGCTGCTTGCCCCGGGGTTGCTCCCCAGTTGACGTGGGATCGAGCACGCCGAGCAGCAACTGATTGTCACCGGCTTTCAAATACTCGGTTACATCGAAGCTAAACGCGTCGGAACCACCTTGATGCGATCCTACCAACCCGCCGTTCACCCACAGGCTGCACTCGTAATCTACGGCCCCGAAATGCAAGAGCACCCGTTGGTTTTGCCACTCTTGCGGCACCGTCACGCTGCGCCGGTACCAGAGCCGCTGGTCCGGCGTAAGCGGCTTAGTTACCTTCGACAAAGTCGATTCCACGCAGAAAGGCACCAAAATCTGCCCGTTGAAAGTAGTGGGCGCGGGAGCTGTTCGGGCGTAATGGCGTAGTCCCACATCCCGTTCAGGTTTTGCCACTGCGCTCGCACCATCTGCGGGCGCGGGTACTCGCGCCACGCATTAGTGGCGGTTACCTGCTTTTCCCAGCGGCTAAGGATGGGCGCCGGACCAACTGGCGGCGCGGGAGCTGGTGTCTTCGACTGCGCGTGGGCAGCAACCCCGGCACCGAACATGCTGGCGCTAAGCCAGAGAGCGAGAGCAAATCGCCTAATAGGATTCATAGGTAGACTCTAGTGGTGGGAAAGAGCGTAGTTGGGGGTTTGACCTGAAAGCAGACCAAACCCCCAACGCTAGTAACCTTCTAAGAACAAGGAAATTAGACAGTTAAGTCAGAATTCCCTACTAGAATTTTTGTACTGGGGAGTACACGTACTGCCCTACACCCGCTGCTTTCACGCCGATACGAGCAAAAACAGACCCTGTAATCGAGGAGGGAATAGTCACCGAAAGGTTTTGTACCTGACTTAGATTCACGGCCGCTGCGTTTTTTTCGGTACGCTCCAGCGCGTTGCTGTCATCCACAAACTGCGTGCGGCTTATTAGTAATACCACTCGGTCAATGTCCTTGCCGGCCACAATTCGATTGACGCGGCAAGTAGCCGTAAGGGTGTTTCCGCTGCGTTGGAAAGCAGCGTCCGTTACGGTGAAATAAGGCGTCACGGGCACGTCTATCACGGTGTTGCCGCGCACTTGCACGTCAATGCTGTCGGTGTTGTCCACCCACGGGCCGTTGCCCCGCGAGCGAACCAGCTTGTAGTTGCCGTCGAAGAGCTTGGCTTGAAACGTCCCGTCCTGGTTGACGAATACCGGAATCTTGGTAAAGAGCTGATAGCCACGCTGCCACAATTCCAGCATGGTGGTTTGGTTTCCTAAGTCGGTGGATCCGTTTGACCGCAGGCCCAGCACCTGATCCTGATAAACAATGCGGCCGGTGAGCGTAGAGCTTGGTGGCTCCACGTTGTCTTTGGCGCAGCCCATAAACAATGCAGTGCCCGCTAACAGGCTATAAAGAAATGCTTTCATGAGTGCAGCTTATTGGAAAGGGTTGCGAACCAGCAGCGGATTGTTGTTGAGAACCCCCTGATCGATAAAAGTGTAGTAATTGCCTAAGCGGAAGTTGCGCGGAGCGCGGAAACGCGGCGCTACCAACTTCACGAACACGTACTTGCCGTCTCGGGGGTCACCGGGCCGCACTACGCGGTATGGGTAGAGTGCGTACATCACCGCGTTAGGATTAGAGTTATTGCCATCCCATAGCACGTGGGCGCGGCGCCAGCGCTTCAAATCCCACACCCGGTGGTCTTCGAATGCCAATTCCACTCGGCGCTCGTTTTCCAGCCGTTGCCGAGTCAGAGAAGTTAGGCTATTGGCCGGAAAACCAGCCCGCTCTCGCACTTGATTCACGTAGGTCAGTGCTTCCGCCGTTTGCCCGAGCTCGAAGGCGGCTTCAGAGGCGTTGAGCAGCACTTCCCCCAAGCGGAAGCGCACCCACCACGTGTCGCTCAGCACCCCGCGGGTACTGGCTTTCGGGGTCGAATCAATGTACTTGCGCATGTAGAAGCCGGTGTTCGACACCTCTGTTTGCGAGCGTTGAGGCCCGGAACTGCCGGTCAAAAGCTTGCCGTCCGTGTAGTTGGAGGCTAGTCCCCCTTCCACCATTTCGTACGCGTTGTTGGCTGCATTCCACACCATTACGCCGGCCTGAATCTGCACGGTTTGCCCGGCAAAAGAAGTACCTGGGTAAATCACAGTGCCGTACAAGCGGGCGTCCTTGTTGGCAAAGGGAGCACTCAGATTGTCGTAGTAGATGTAATCCGTATTGGCCGCGTTGCGGGTTCTAATTTCACCCGAAGTACCATCGAGGTACTCATAGCTTTCCACTAGGTTCAGAGTCGGGGTGATGTTGGACGACGAGAGGTTGTCTTCCCGAATGCCGCGCGCAATGTTGTCGTACGTAAATCCGTGCCGCCGGTCCCGGGCAACCAGAAAGTCCTTGGCCAGAATCACCTCGGGGTTGGAAGCCTTGCGCGTGATGGCATCATAGAAATTTTCGCCGCGGTCCGGATTAGTCCGGTACAGGGAATAAGGTCCAGCAATAACTTCTTTGGCCGCGTCCAGGGCCTTCCGGTAGTACTCATTGGCCCGGCTAGCTGGAATGCCGACCTCTCCCCACTGGTTTGAATGTTCAGGCCCGACTGCGCGTTGTACTTGGCGATGGAGCCCGCGTAGAGCATGGCCCGCGACTTAAGCGCCATAGCCGCATACTTGTTGGCCCGGGTGTTGCTGCGGGGGCTGCTGGGAGAACTGCCGTCGTTGCCGAGGTCGTTCTTGATGGCATCCAGCTCACTGGCTACAAAGTCGTACACTGCGGCTTCCGTATTACGGGGGCTTTGCAGCGGCGTGGGGTTGCCGCTGTAGTCGTAGATCAGTTGCTGCGTTACGAGGGGCACCCCTCCGTGGCGCTTAACCAACTCGAAGTACACGAAAGCCCGCAGAAAACGGAACTCGGCCTTGAACTGGTTTTTCTGCACTTCTGGCAGCGTGGTACTGAATTTGTCGATGTTCTCGAGGGCCAGATTGATGTCGCGGATCAGGCCATAGTCCCAGTTTCCCCAGCGGTTGAAACTATAATCATTCAGGTTATTAGACCCGTCGCCGTTGCCCGACCAGATGGCTTCGTCGTAGGCAGCAAAATCCGTCCAGCCATCGTCGATTTGGGTGTGGAAAGGCAGTCGGTCATAGTTATTGGCCAGCAGGCTGGTAATGAGGTTGGCGTCGTTCCAGATTTGCTGATCCGTCACAATATTAGGAGCTTCCCGTTCCAGGAAGTCCTTTTCACACGCCGACAGGCCAAGGACTAGTCCGGCGCTGAGAGCTAAGGTTTTATAAGAAAATCTCATGATGCTGTGGGAATTTAGAAGCCGATAGAAAAGCCGGCGTTATAGAGGCGTTGCTGCGGGTAGACTAGGCCCCCGTTGTTGACAATTTCCGGGTCCAGATCAAATTCTTTCATGTTGTCGAAAGAGTACAGGTTGGTACCGTTGACGTACACCCGCATCGAACCAATGCCAAACCGATCCAAGAAGGGTTTCGGAATGTCGTAGCCTACCTCCAAGTTGCGCACGCGCAGATAGCGCACGTTGGTAATCCAGAAGTCACTGCGGCGGTTGTAATTCGGATGGCCTCCATCGTCGCGCCGAGTCGCGGGGTACTTACCGGAAATCCAAGGGCTATCGTTGTTGAATGGATCCTCCCGGTGCCAGCGGTCCTCAAAGAGGTAGTTGGGCGACGTGCCGTTGTTTTGGAAAGGTATTCTCTGCTCGACCTCCCGGCGGTAGGTTTGCAAGCCGGCCCCAACTAAGTCAAATTTGAGGGTGAAGCCTTTGTATCCAAAAGTGGTGTTGACCGCATACGTAACATAAGGCGTGGCGCCTTCCGCGTAGCCGATAGGCCGCTCGTCAAGGTAGTTGATGGCGCCGTCGCCATTAGCATCCTTGTAGATAAAATCACCAGGGAGTTGATTGCGGTTGCCTTGCCCATCGTTGTTGATTGGGTAATTCTCAATTTCTTCTGTCGATTGGAATTGCCCGATAACCTGATAACCCCAGTTGATATACGCCCAACGGTCATTTATTCCATTGCGGTATTGATCCCATGAATTACCAAAGCGAGGTTTGTACTGATCTAAATCCCGGTTGCGGGCCAGAGTAGCATGCAAACCTACGGAGTAGCTTAACCCGCTTGTCTCACCGGAATACGTCACGAGGCCTTCCATGCCCCGTACAGCGTCGGAGTTAAGGTTTGCTTGGGGCAAGGGGTAGCCTACCTCGCTAGGAATTAGAACATCAAGAGGTTGTGCAAGTAGTCCCTTACGGCGGCGCTCAAAAACATCGAACTGACCTGTTATTTTACCTTCTAAGAAACCGAAGTCTAAACCGATATTTGTCGATTGGTTGGTTATCCAAGAAAGCGTGGTAATCGGCGGGTTGCGCGGATCAACACCGATAACATAGCTGCCATTAAAGATAGAGCTACGGTCTGGGAACTGGTAACCACCTATGTAGCTGTAAGGGGGAACTAAATAATTCAGGTTATCCGGGTCATCTAAGTCATCGGCGCCGGTGCGTCCGTAGCTACCGCGCAGCTTCAGTTCGCTCAGCACATTACCAATGCTCTCCTTGATGAATGGTTCTTCGCTGATGCGCCAGCCCACCGAGGCGCCAGGGAAAAAGCCGTAGCGGCTATCTTCTCGGAACAACCACGAGCCGTCGTAGCGCCCGAGCACCTCCAGCAGGTATTTCTGTTTGTAATTATAATTTACCCGACCTATGTAGCCTGCTCGGGCTCGTTCGCTTATTCTATCGTCCAGATTGCGGGCATTGGCAAACAGTAGCAGCGGAATGGTATTGTTGGGTGGTACGGTGTTGAGGCCATACTCCCGGTCATCGGTATCGTAGCGCTCGTAAGCGGCTACGGCTGACACGCTATGGTCGCCAAACGTTTTGTTGTAGTTGAGTTGCAACTGCCCGTAGCGGTCAATTTTGTTCCGGGTTCGTCTTTCGCGGTACGGGTTTTGGTTGCCGAAAGCAGGGCTGGTTTCGTAGACGTCAGTGGCAGGGTTGTAACGGTAGGCGTTATAGGTATACTCGAAGCCATTCGCGAGACGATTGGTGTAGTTGTAAGAACCAATAGCCTTGGCGCTCAAGCCAAAATCGAAATTATACTCGGCTGTGAAGTTGCCTTTAGCCGCCCGGTAATAGTCAGTATAATAACCTGTTATTGCCTCCGTATAAGTGGCCGGGTTAACGTTGACGTTGTGGGTCTGGTTGATGTAGTTGGGGTTGTCGTTGGCATACGGCCGCTCGGTGGGCCACATGCTAAACACGCTCAACAAGGGGTTGAAATAGTCGTCGCCGCCTGGTACGCCCAGCGTAAAACGGTCCTCGAGGCGTGCCGAGATTTGCGTGCCGATTTTTAGCCGTTGCGTTATGTTAGCATCTACGTTGGCTTGTAAGTTGGTACGACTAAATTTGAAATCTTTGATAATTGCCTCTTGCCCGAAGTGACTGCCTGATACGTAAAACCGGACATTATCGGAACCACCCGAAAAGCTGCCGTTCACATAGTAACGCGGCACATCAGGGCGAAATACAAATTTGTAGTAATCAAAGCTCTCGTAGCCGGGTGCACCTGTCCGCCATTTTTCCAGCACGTCCGGCGTAATATTCTCACCTTTTACCGGCTCGTTAACTGGCGTTCTGCCTTGGTTCTGGCCCGCTTCAGCCAGCGCCCGAACGTGCTGGTACGCATTGGCCGGGTGCGGAAAACGCGTGAAGTTTTGCAGGCCATAATAGCCGGAGATATTGATGGTTGGCTTGCCTTTTTCTCCCCGCTTAGTCGTTACCAGCACCACCCCGTTGGCGGCTCGCAACCCATAGATAGCAGCTGAAGCGTCTTTAAGAATGGAGATATTCTCAATGTCATTGATACCTAGATTATTGAACTGGCCAGCGTCGGCTACTACTCCATCAATAACATAGAGTGGGTCACCTAGATTACGAATTTGGATGCTGGCACTTCCACCGGGGCGAGCGTCAGCCTGCCGGGCCGAGACACCCGGTATGCGGCCCACGAGGGCCTCAGAAGTAGAGCCGGCGGGCGTGCGAGTAATGGCTGCGGAATTGGTGCTACTGATGGCCCCAGTAACTGTCGCTCGCGACTGGGTGCCGTAGCCAACCACTACTACTTCTTCCAGAGCTTGGTCGTCGGAAACCAGTTTTATAGCAAGCTTAGCAGTGGAATTAGCTGCAACTTCTTGCGGCTTGTAGCCAATAAAGGAGAATGCCAGCACGGCCCCCTGGTCGGGCACCGTAATGCTGAAGTTTCCCTGTGCATCGGTTTGCGTGCCGTTGGTAGTGCCTTTCACGACCACATTGACACCGGGCAAACCCTCACCCTTGGTATCAGTGACCGTACCCGTTACGGTGATATCAACCAACTTCGCATCGACAGCCACTGCCGCTCCATCCCGATTGGATGCTGTATAGTTGCTGTCAATCGGAGAGCCAAAGCTGACTCCAACTGAAGCGCACAACGCAATGGGAGTAAGTGAAGCCCGCGTGAGATGACGGACCTTCCTAATAGGTACTCGGTTTTTCATAAGCGTGGGTGTTTGATTATAGAAATGGAACTGTAAGCGAAAGCAAGGCAGATTTCCCTAATTGAATCAGCTTCATGCTAATACGTTTTAGCAAAAGGCCAATACTTTATCTGCTTGCTAAAACGTATTAGCAATTAATAAGCATTTCCGCTGCTACACATCAATTATTACAGGCAACTACCTGTTTGCTGTGCTAAAACGAAACGGTCCGAAATAGAAAGGATGAGTTACTGGCCGATAAGTATGCAAACCTTTGCCTTAAAACCAAATAAAAACTTCAGAAACTCTCATTCCTGCACTTATATATATGGAATCAAATATAACATTTTACTGCCATATCATACGCTGTACCCAAACATAAGACGGACACATATTTTTGTATTATTAATATATAAATTCTTTCAATAAGCGATATATAGGCTATTAAATTGCATTTATTTGCAAAGGAATACTATTTAATCAATTGATTTTCAGTACGTCTCTGAGGGAAAATTATATGCCGATCAAGCAACTTATTTAACGTTATGATGGGCCACCTTTTTTTACACAAAGGTTTGCATAAGATGATGTGCAAACACTATCGTTATACATCTATTAAGTAGACGTTAATCCAGAATTCGGTAATACTTAATCTTAGGTTCGTCTTATCCAGCCTTCAATAAGGATTCAAACCCAAAGGACAGTAAGCACAAAAACTTGTATAGTGCAGGCACTTAATGACGCTACTCCTAAAGTAGCTTAGTATCTATTTGCAAACTTGTGACATAGCACAAGGCAGCCTAGCAACACGCGAAATAGATATCGGCATTGTCGGGGATGAACCTGAAACCCGAAGTCTTGCAGTTAGAGTTAACTTAATCAGTTGAAAGGGGAGAGCTACTGAGAGTTGCGCGTTGTGGAATTACGCACCACTAGATCTGGTTGCAGGACTACACGACGGGGCGAAAAGTTATTATTTTTCTCTTTCAAGATTTGAAGGAAAAGCTCGACGGCCGACTGGCCCATCTGCTCACAATGCTGATCCACTGACGTAATCATGGGCTCAGTGAGAGCAGTAAAGGTCTCGTTGCTAAAGCCGGAAATGGCTATATCCTGTGGTACCTGAATATGACGGCTTTTAAGCAACTGGAGCGCTCCTACCGCCGAAAAATCACTGGCCGAAAACACGGCGTCGGGAGGAATAGGCAGGTCTAGAAGCTGCTTCATCCCTTCGATACCATCCTCCAGCGTCATGTCGTTGATAACGGTATACGTTGGCTCGACAGGTAGATTGGCTTCACGAAGAGCATCTTCGTAACCTAGACGCCGGTATTTATAGATGTTAAGATGTTGCGGTCCGGCAAAATGCGCAATGCGTCGATAACCTTGTTGGATCAGGTGTTTGGTGGAAAGATATCCTCCTTCTCGGTCGTCCAGCACGACTGCATTTACTTGCTTTCCTTCGAGAATACGGTCGAAAAACACCAGCGGGATACCTTGTTTAAGAACCTTGTCGAAGTGGGAAGAGTCGCGGGTGGTACGAGCCAAAGAAACCAAAATGCCGTCTACTTGCGCATTCAGCAGGGTATCGATGTTGGTGCTCTCGTGCGCTACGTCTTCGTTGGATTGGCAAATCAGAACGTTGAATCCGGCCTTGCTAGCCACTGCTTCTACCCCTTTCACTACCATAGTGAAAAAGTGGCCGTCGATGTGGGGTACTATAATGCCTAGTAGGTTGCTGCGCCCCTTGCGTAGGGCCGCGGCCATATAATTTGGCTGATAGTTTTGCGCTTTAGCCAGCTTTATAACCCGTTTTTTGGTTGCGTCGCTAATGCCTGGATGGTCGCTCAATGCGCGGGAGACAGTTGAAATAGAAAGGCTCAACTGCTCCGCAATGTCGGTTATGGAAATGCGTTTTTTATTCAATGGATTCCAGTTGAAGCAGTTCCTGATCATTTTAAAGTACACAAATATTCGCGCTTGGCAGGACTTAGCTTAATCCTAAGCCAGCTTCTAAATACCAGAAGACGAGATGTGCCGTAAAGTCAGATAGTTCGTAATTGTCTTGCTCCCCTCGATTAGATGCCTAATGCCTACAATACAGCACGTAGGGCCTCTAAGTGGACAAAGTTGTAATTTATTCTCGGCGTAATGGACTCGGATTGGTTTATAGCTTGCTCTGCCTTACTTAACTAGATTGAGTACTATTCCGGAAAGCAGTACGTCTGCCAGTGGCGCAAATTAAGCTTACCTCTGACAGACGCTTTACCTGCGCACTTATGCCATTCCGTATTGCTTGAGCACGTCTTCGGGCACGCCTTCCCATCGGTTGGGCTTGTTGCCTACGTAGCCGATATCCGCAATTCCGATTTTGCTGGTGAAGAATCCGGTAGCCGTCAGGTCGCGCATGCGGTTGAAAAAGTTCACCCCTTGCTTCATCTCCGGCTTGGCTTTGAGCGGATATGCTATTTCGCTGACCATTTCAATGCGCTGCTGCGCAGTACAGTCTACAAACGCGTGTTGAAACCGATTAGAGCACTGAACATCCAGCCACCGCAAGCCACCGCGCAGCGGCACTTGGTGCTCGGGAATATCCTTTGCTATAAACTCTATGAACTCGGGCACCTTCGCGTCGGAGGCACTCCCGGATTTCTCGTCTTTGGGAATAATAATGTCGACCAACACGGTAATCGTGGCCATTTCATGCGGAGTGAAAAATGTCTCGGCGTGTAGTTTCTTGTCGCGCTCTATTTCAAACGCTTGCTTGCCGGCGGTATCGGCGGCGGGCGCGGCGGCTTTCTCAGTGGCTTTGCTTACGTCACTTTTACAAGCGTCGAGCAGCAACCCGGTAGACAGGGCCGTCAGGCCAATGGCTTTCAGCGAATCACGTCTTTTCATTGGAAGGAAGATAGAGGGCTTTACACAGATAGTTTTTTGCGCTGCTCCAGAATGTACTCGCTCGTGCGCATGGACAGAGCCAGAATGGTCCACGTTGCGTTTTTATCGCCTTGCTGCACGAACGGAGCCGCATCGACCACAAACAGGTTTTTGCAGTCGTGGGCCTGGCACCACTTATTAAGGGCCGACTTTTTGGGGTCGTCGCCCATTCTTACCGTGCCCACTTCGTGAATAATTCGGCCGGGCGCTTCTAGGCCGTAATTGGTTTCGGGACCCGGAACTTTGGACGTGATGATGGCGCCCATTTCATGCATGATGGACTGGAAGGTTTCCTGCATGTGCTTGGCTTGCTTGATTTCAGCATCTGTCCATTTGTAATGGAATTTAAGCACGGGAATACCGTATTTATCGACCACGTCGTGGTCGATTTCGCAGTAGTTATCGATGCGGGCAATGGCGGTACCCCGGCCAGCCATCCCGATTTGCGAACCAAAAAAGCGGCGGTAATCGTCTTTCAGCGACGCCCCGAAGCCGCCGGCTTCTTTGGGCTTTCCGTCGCGACCGGGCACCAACCCGTTGATGTTGTGGATGCCATTGCCGAAGCCGTAAGAAGGCATGCGCATGCCGCCACCGTATTCGATATGATAACCGCGGGGGAAATCCAGCTTCTTGTTGTCCAGCCACCAAGGGGTATAAATGTGGACGCTGCCCACCCCGTCTTCGTTGTAACGCTTGCGGTCCATCAACTGCGGTAAAAAGCCGCTGAGGCTGGCCCCGGTGGAGTCGTGCAAGTATTTCCCTACTACCCCGCTGCTGTTTGCCAAGCCGTTTGGGTGGTTGCTGGAAACCGAATTGAGCAAGAGCCGAGCCGATTCCCCGGCACTGGCTCCCAGGATAACCATCTTGCCCCGGACCTGGTACTCCTGCAAATCGTTTTTATCGACGTACGACACGCCAGTCGCTAAGCCATTAGGGCCGGTTAGCACTTCGCGCACCATGGCGTTGGTCAGGACTTGCAAATTGCCGGTTTTCATGGCTGGAATCACCAGGCACGAAGAAGACGAAAAGTCTCCGTAGACCTTACAGCCCCGGCCACACTGTCCGCAGTAAAAACAGGCGCCCCGATCTTTGTTGTTGGGCAAGCTCTCGGTCAGCACCGAGCCGCGACCGGGTATTACTTTCACCCCGGCTTTTTCGGCTCCTTTCTTGATGAATAGCTCGTTGAGCCGCGGCTTGGGCGGCGCCATGAAAATACCGTCGGGTTCATCTTCCAGGCCCTCCACGGTGCCATATATCCCAATAAGGCGGTCAACCTTGTCGTAGAAGGGTTTCACTTCTTCGTAGGTGATAGGCCAATCGTCGGTGAGGCCGTCGATGTGGTGGCTCTTGAAATCTTTGGGGCCCATGCGCAAAGAGATACGGCCCCAGTGGTTGGTGCGGCCACCGAGCATGCGCGCCCGAAACCAATTGAATTCGGTTTTGTCTTTGGTGGTATAGGGTTCTCCTTCCAGTTCCCACCCCCCATAGGCGGCGTCGAAATCCCCGAAGGGCCTGGTGGTAGAGGCTCCCCGGCGTGGCGACTCGTAGGGGAACTTAAGTTGTTGGGCGTCTTTAGCGGGGTCGAAGAAAGCCCCGGCTTCCAACATCAATACCTTTAGGCCGGCGTGCGCCAACACGTAGCCGGCCATTCCGCCCCCCGCGCCTGAACCGACAATGATGGCATCGTAGACGGTGCCCGATTTCTTGATCTGAAACGTGCTCATAGGCTAATGAAACTAGTGTGGGTAGGAGGGTAAGAAAAATAGTGTGCGCCTGAAAGGCGTAGGTTTCTATGAATGGAGGCTTGACGGAAAGAATGCTTCTACTCTTTTCTCGGGCATGTTTGGTTGGAGTCCACTAGTAGATGCCTTCCTGCTGCTCACGCATTGGCTGCCGCTTTCTATTCTACTTGGCGCGGGTAGGGCTAGCAGGCCGAATCGACGACTGCCGAATCAGCAGTTTGGGTGTTAGTTGCAGCAGCATCATGCCGTTGGTTTGCTTGCCACCTTGTAGCGCAGTCAGAAGCACTTTCACAATTTCCTCTGCCATTGCTTCCAGGGGCTGTGCTACCACCGTAATGGGGGAAGAATAAAGCCTGAACAAGGCATTGTCATCGAAAGAAACAACCGCAATACGCTTCGGAACCGACCACCCTATCTGGTTGAGCGCCTCTAAACCATATAAGCCCAAGTAATTGGTTGTGAATAATACCGCTTCGCAGTGCGGATGGGCCTGAAAGAAAGCTGCCATCTGACTGATAATTTGCGCCGGCTCTTGTTGCAGCACAATCTCGTCCACCATCTCGGGCAGGGTATGCTCCCGCAGGGCCTGAGCGTACCCTTGCCGACGCGTTATCATCTGGGTTTGCCCGTGCTGGATTGTAATCAAGGCTATGGATTTATAGCCTTGCGCCAGCAGGTGCTGAGTGGCTTCGTACATGCCCGTAGCCCCATCCACTACCACGGCATTGGCCGACACTCCCGAAAGCACCCGGTCAAACAAGACCAACGGTTTACCGCTGCGCACCAAGGCACTCACTTCGCTTTCAAGGCCTTCGGGCAACGCGAGAACGTAGCCGTCCACGTGCCGCTCCTCGAACATAGTGAGTATATCCTTGGTCTTGGCCGGGTCCCGGTTGGTGCTGCAATAGATGATGTGGTAGCCATGTTCGAGCGCCTTTCTTTCGATTAGCCTTGCCACAGAAGCGAAAAAAGGGTTGGCAATGTCCTCTACTACCAGGCCCAGAACGTGCGTTTTACCGGAACGCAGGCTTTTAGCCAGCTGATTGGGTTTGTAGCCAACCTCCTTCACGTAGTTCAACACTTTTTCGGCCAGCACGTCGCTGATACGCTTTTCCTTGGCCCTGCCATTCAGCACCAGCGATACGGTCGCAATGGACACGTCTAAGTGTTTAGCAATATCGTGAATAAGAATTCGCTTTTTCAACTCCAATCTGTTTTGCACCGGCCAGACGCAGGTCTTCCAGCTTCCTTATTTAATATATTTCTCGGGGCCGGTTGGCTAGGTTAGCACCAAACGTGCGGTTTGGTTGTGGCCCCATGGTTAGTTGCAGGGTGCCCCGGCTACAATGTCTTTATGTAGCAAGTAACTATTCGAATACGCCTTGCCATTGAGGGTAGCCGACTGAATATAGGGGTTTTGCGGGCCATTGTTTTTAACGTCCACAATAAATGTTTTCCCCTTACCTACCTGAATAGTTGCTTTGTCGACAATAGGACTGCCTAACACGTAGGCGCCACTACTAGGCGAAACCGGATAGAAACCCATAGCCGACAGAATGTACCAAGCCGACATCTGCCCGCAGTCTTCGTTGCCACTGATGCCGTCGGGCTTGTCCTTGTACATTTCCCGCAGCACCTGCCGCACCTTTTCGGCTGTTTTCCACTGCTGGCCGGCGTACGGGTAAAGGTAAACTGTGGCGTGGCTAGGCTCGTTGCCGTGCGCATACATGCCAATCAAGCCCGAAATGTCTGGCGAGGCACTCTCGCCCAAGCTGCCTTGCACGATAAAGAGGCTATCGAGCTTCTGGGTGAAGGCGGCCTCGCTGCCGAACAGTTTGATCAAGCCGGGTACATCGTGGGGTACCAGCCAGGTGTATTGCCAAGCATTGCCTTCGGTGTAGTTGTTTTGGCGGTGAATAGATTGAATGGGGTCGAAGGGCAACTGAAACTTGCCGTCGGTAGTAAGGCCGCGCATAAAGCGGGTGTGGGGGTCGAAGTACTTTTGATAGTATTTGGCGCGGGCGCTGTACGTTTTGTAGTCGTCCAGTTTGCCGAGCTTCTTGGCTACTTGCGCGATACTCCAATCATCGATAGCGTATTCCAGCGCCTTTGCCACGGATTCGCTTTCTTTGTCGGCCGGGATAAAGCCCATGGACTTCAGGTAGCTCACACCTTGGTCGTCGCGGGTGCTAGAGGCTTTCATGGCGGCTAGCACCTGGTTGCCGTCGAGGCCAGGCGTGCCTTTCAAGTAAGCTTCAGCGAGGGCCGGCACGGCGCTGTAACCCACCATCGTATTGGTTTCGCTGCCCATCAGGTGCCAAATGGGCAGTTTGCCCTGCTGCTGGTGAATAGCCAGCATCGACTGCATCATGTCGTTAACCCGCTCTGGCTGCACCAATGTAAACAAGGAGTGCTCGGTGCGATAGGTGTCCCAGAGCGAAAAGGTGGTATAGTTAACGAATGGGGCTTTGGAGTAGACCTTCTTATCGGTGCCGCGGTAGTCGCCGTTGACGTCGTTAAACAACGCGGGCGCGAATAGGGCATGGTACATCGAGGTGTAAAAAATGCGCCGGGCCACGGGGTCCTGCGATTCTATCATCACCTTGCTTAGTTCTTTGTTCCATTGCGTATCGGCGGCCTGCTGAACGTTAGCGAAGTCCCAGCCCGGGATTTCCGCCTGAATATTAGCAAGGGCATTCTCGGTGCTTACCGGCGAGATACCCACCTTCATTTGCAATGTGCCCGGCGCCTTCGCGAAGCCGAACACCCCTTTAATGGCTACCCCTTTCCCCGATTTGCCCGCGAGTTGCTGAGTCTCGTTATAGACGGCGAATTGCGGCACTGGCGCCGAGGTCTTGATGGCGAAATACACGCGCTGGTCTTTAGCCCAGCCCTTGGAAAAGCGGTAACCGACAAATGTCTGTGGATCTATCTGTTCTATATAGCTGTCGGTGGCTTTGTCATCGATACCTTCTTTTAAGTCGATAATAACGTGCGCTTCCTTGCTGTTAGCCGGAAAGGTATAGCGGTGGAAACCCACCCGAGCGGTGCTGGTTAGCTCAGCCCGGATGTTGTAGTCGTCGAGCGTGACGGCATAGTAACCCGGCCGGGCAGTTTCGCGCGCATGGGAGAACCGCGAAAGGTAGCCTTGGTGCGGGACCTGCTGCTGGCCTTTGTCTGTTTTGATTGGTCCCGTGTAAGGCATGATCAGCACGTCGCCCAGGTCGGAGGCCCCGGTACCGCTTAAATGCATATGCGAAAAGCCCGTAATCAAGCTATCAGAGTAGTGATAGCCAGAGCACCAGTCCCAGCCCTTAAAGATGTTCTGGGGGCCAACCTGCACCGCCCCGAAAGGCACATTGGCCCCAAGGAAAACGTGGCCGTGGCCGCCCGTGCCAATCATAGGATCAACGTAAGTAGTGAGCTTGGGATTTTGCGCTTTGGCAAGGGCGGAACAACCGAGCAGCAGCCAACAACTCAGCAACCAACAGAGCGAGCGACTAGGTGCCAGTTTAGAATGAGGGTGGGGTATACGCATACCAGTACTTTAGAAAGATAAAAGTGGGAAACAGCCGCCAGAAGTAGGATTAACCTTATACATACTTGGGCTTTAAAGCACGGCAAGCGTCTGAACAGGCTGAGCAAATATGCTAAAAGGCTTTAGCATATTTTGGTAGATCGAAATAAAACCTAGATATTTTCGCCACAATCTCCTCAACCAATCGCCTAGCTAGTGTTTCTTTAGTTAGATCAGGTACCGCTCTGAATAGCTGCTAACCACGCCTTTACTAGCTATTTTGTTCTGCCTCTCACTTCAATTCGGTGCGGCAACTATGTGCCCCACTGGTTTTTCAACGATTTGCCTTTAGGTTTTCGCACTTTCTTATCCTTGATTTTAGAGGTTTATGCCAAAACGTTTAGGCAATTAATTGCAAACGATTTCTGCCACTCTTTTTTGTGGCTTCAGTTTGCAGTTAAAGTTCTTCTTTCTTACTCAGTTGCCCTCTCACTTCTCTTTCCACCAACCCTTCCACATGCGAAACTCTTTATCTGCTAGGAACTTACGCAGCATCCCGCTACTTGCTCTTGGCGCGGCAGCTATTCTACCGCTGACGCCGGCTTCTGCAAATAGTGACATTTCCACTTTCCGGCGCGTTGAAGTAACAATTCAAGGAGCGGTAACCGACGACAAGGGCAGCCCTCTGCCGGGTACAACGGTCGTGGTGAAAGGGTCTGCTGGCTTAGGCACTAGTACCGATGCCGAAGGCAAATTTTCGCTGACCGTCCCAACTGGTAACGAAACTTTGGTTGTTTCGGCTATCGGTTACGTTGCTCAGGAACTTCCTCTCGGTGGCCGCACAACGCTGACGGTGAAGCTAGTTACCGACACCAAAGCCTTGGACGAGGTGGTCGTAGTTGGTTACGGTACCCAACGGCGCTCCGACGTGACTGGGGCCGTAGGAAGTGTTAGCAGTAAGGAGTTGGTGGAGCGACCTGTGGTAAACGTGGCACAAGGCTTACAGGGCCGGGTAGCAGGCGTTGATGTGTCGCTAAACTCGGGACAGCCAGGCAGTAGCCCTACTATACGAGTGCGGGGTTATGGCTCTATCAACGCCGGCAACAACCCATTGTATGTCGTAGACGGCGTGTTCTGGGACGCCGGCATTACTTCGCTGAACCCCAACGACATTGCCAGTATTGAGGTCTTGAAAGATGCTTCGGCCACAGCTATCTATGGCGCCCAAGGCTCCAACGGCGTTATTCTTATCACCACTAAGCGAGGTAAAAAAGGCACTCAAATCAGCTACGATGCCTTTGTGAGCGTGAGCCAAATTGCCCGTAAGCTGGATGTATTGAATGCTCGGGAGTTCCTGGCTACCGAGGATTTGGCTTACCAGAACATCCAAAAGTTTGACCCCACTGGCTGGGCTGCTGGCCGCTATACCAACCGTGACCCCAATATCAAGCGGCGGGCGTTGGCCGACCCCAATAACCCCCGGCGCTTGTTCGACGAAAACCTGAACCCCCTCTATGACACCGACTGGCAAGACGAAACCACCCAAACGGGTGTAACCCAAAGTCATAACCTATCCTTTTCGGGTGGTGCCGACCAGCTCACTTACGGGCTGTTCCTAAACTATACAAACGCCCAAGGTACCATCCTTAACACTTTCCAGAAGCGCTACAATGCCCGCTTGGTTGTAGATAACCAAATAAAGAAATGGGTGAAAGTAGGGGCTACTATTAATTACAGCAATATCAACGACCGGATCGGTAACGACTTCGTGGGAGGCAATAACATCCCGCGCATGATGATTGAGATGATCCCCATCATGCCCGTCAAGTACCCCGACGGTACGTACGCCAGCCGCCAGCAATACCCCGATATGGAAAGCGGCGACAACCCTGTGGCCATTGCTCAAGAAGACGAGGAACTACGTCGCCGTCAGGTGTTTTCGGGCAACGGCTACTTGGATTTTACCATTACGCCGAATTTAAGCTTCCGCAGCGTGCTGGGTGCTACTGTTCAGGCTTGGAACGACCCTTCTTATGCTACCACGCTGATTCAGTTGCGCGGTGCGCAGGGTTACGCCAGCATAAATGATTACGACGCTACCAGCTTGCAATGGCAGAACTATGCTACTTACAATAAGCAGTTCAGCGAAAACCACTCCCTGAACGTGGTGGTGGGCGCCGACACTCGTCGCTTCCGCAGCCTGTCGAATGGCAGTAGCACCACGTTGCTAGTTGATAATGCATTTAGCTTCTACAACCTTGGCACTGGCTCCGTACCTAACCCTCCTGGCTCCGACTTCCAGGCTGATCAGTTCTTTTCCATCTTCGGGCGAGTAAACTATGGTTACAAGAACCGCTATCTGCTAACCCTGACTACGCGCCGCGACGGGTCCTCCCGCTTCGGGGTGAGCACCAAGAATGCTATCTTCCCATCGGCGGCCCTGGCCTGGCGGATTTCAGAGGAAGGATTTCTTAGCGATAACAACCTGTTTTCAGACCTGAAGCTGCGCTTCGGCTATGGCCGCACTGGTAACAGCGGCCCCGACTTTGGCAACTACGTGTCGCAGACTTTCCTAGGCACTAATAGCTACGTTTTTGGCGGCAACCGCACCAATGGTGTTGCGCTCGGCTCTCTTGGGAATCCACTCCTTAAGTGGGAAACGGCCGACCAGTTTGATTTGGGTCTGAACGTAGGCCTGCTGGAGAACCGCATCACGTTTGAGGGCGACATCTACCAGCGCACCACCAAAGACCTGCTGCTTCAGGCACCGGTGCCGCGCAGCAGCGGCTACGGCAGCTACCCAACCAACGTTGGCAGCGTGCGCAACCGAGGCCTGGAGTTGGCTTTGAATACGGTGAACGTGCAGGGTACCAATTTCACCTGGAACACGACGTTCAACATCTCTTTTCTGCAAAACCGCATTCTGGCTCTGGGTGCAGCCAACGACGACATTTTTCCGGGCCCAAACTTTCTTAACGAGACCAACGTGCTGCGCGTCGGCTCCTCGGTGGGCGCTTTATTCGGACTGGAGCGCCTAGGGACTTGGGGTACGGATGAAGCTGACGAGGCTCGGCGCTATGGTAGCCTACCCGGAAACCTGAAGTGGCGCGACCAGAACGACGACGGCCGGATCAATGACCAAGACCGGGTGCTTCTGGGTAAGAATATTCCCACTGGTTTCGGCTCATTTATTAACAACTTCCGCTACCGGGGCTTTGATCTATTGCTGGACTTTCAGTTCACCTACGGCAACGACGTGATGAACTTGACGGAGCACTCGGCCCTAGACCGCACCGGGCAGGCCAACAGCTACACCGGGGCTCTATACGATGCCTGGACGCCCGAAAACCAGAACACCAGCATCGCGCAAGTGCGGCCTTCTTATCTAGCTTACGACTCGCGCATCGATTCTTACAAGGTAAAGGATGCCTCTTTCATTCGGGGACGTAACGCAGTATTGGGCTATAACTTCTCCGATGATGTAATTAAGAAACTAGGGGTGAGCCGCTTACGGGCCTATGTATCGGCCCAAAACTTCTTTCTCATTACCGACTACTTTGGTTACGATCCCGAAACGAGGACGTTCGACCAGTCTTTTGCCCAAGGTATTCAGTTCTTCGATTACCCCAAGGCCCGCACGTTCACGGCTGGTTTGAACGTGTCATTCTAAACTGATTTTTAGCGGTTGGGATTGGTTGATTGCTCTGGCCTCGGTTGCCTGTGCGATTTTAGGAAGCAGACGAATAGTCAACTCCGACATCTACAAATCAAAAAGTAACTCTTCACGTCTTTATCTATGTTTTCGACCATACAACGCCTTTCTCGAACCGCAGCCCTTAGCGCGGGTTTGCTACTGGTGGCAACCAGTTGCGATGATTTTCTGGAAGTAGACAGCCGCTCCCGCATCCGGCCCGACGACTATTACAGTACAGCCGGCCAAGCTCAAGCTGCCGTAGACGGCCTTTACAGTAGCCTGCGCATCGTGCAAAACGGTACGGGCTACGGCGAGGCCATTTGGGTGACGCTGGAACTGATGACGATGCACGCCACCTCGCTTGGCCAAAGCTTCAACAACAACCAGATCATCAACCAAAGCATTGACCCTGCCAACCCCTTCTTCTCTAGTGTCTGGAATAGTGCGTACAGTGGCATTGGCGCAGCTAACCTGGCTATTACCCGCATCCCGACCATTGAAATGCCTGAGAGCCAAAGGCAGATATTGCTTGGTCAAGCGCATTTTATCCGGGCATACCTGTATAATCTGCTGGTGCGGCTCTACGGCGATGTGCCTCTGCTGACGGAACCCATTACTGGCCCCGGTCCGAATCTTTATCCGGCTCGCAGTCCAGTGGCTGACGTGTACGCACTGATTATTAGCGACCTACAAACGGCGGAGGTAGCGGGTCTGCCGGTAGTAGACCGTACCGGGCGCATCTCGCAGTCGGCCGTGAAAGCCTTACTGGCTGATGTGTACCTGACCACGGCAGGCTACCCAATGCAAGTAAGAGAGAACTACCAGAAGGCTGCTGATAAGGCCGCTGAGGTAATCGACGCCGGCAATTATCCTCTGTTCACCGATTACCTCTCGCTACACAGCAACGCCACCAAAAACCAGGGCGAGTTCATTCTCCAGGCTCAGTACGCCAATGGCATTGCTACCAACGCCATCAGCCCGCTAGTGGTCCCTTATTTCGCGGGCGTGTCGGCTTACAATGACGAGTTTGGAGCCTTGATTCCGACGGAGGAGTTTTATAACACCTACGAGCCAGGCGACCTACGGGCCCAGGAGGGGCAGTTTTATTTCTCTAGAGCTCAGGGGTTTGATAGAACGTCTAATAGTCCAAAGACAAATACTGTTCAATTCAACCGCCACGCGCTCTATAAGTACTTCCATCTAGAAAGTGCCTTAAACCGTAACTTCTCGAGCGATGAGAACTGGACGCTGATTAGAATGCCCGAGGTAATGTTAATTTACGCCGAGGCTATCAACGAAGCCAGTGCTGCCACACCAAAGGCTTATGCTCAAATCAATGCTATACGCAGCAGAGCTAAACTGCCTGCGCTCAGTGGTCTGAGTAAAGATGCCTTCCGTGAGGCCGTGTGGAAGGAGCGCTATCACGAGCTAGCCTACGAGAACAAAGCGTACTTCGACATTCAGCGTACGCGCAAAACGTACGATGTGGTCAACAACCGCTTTGTGGACGTGGTAGGCTTTAAGGCTGAAGTAGGCCCTGCTTTCCAGGAGAAATATTTGCTGTGGGGTATTCCCTCGGCAGAACGCAACAACAACAAGGAATTAACCCAGAACCCTAACTGGTAGGCAACTGAGCGTCATGGTCGGGTGGGAAGCATGTGCAAGCGGGAGTTCTGGGAATTTCTGCCGCTTGCTGGCCCCACTCGGCCTGACGCTCTTTTTTTGCTTGAAACTGATACTTTCGAAAATCACTCTCAGAGGCCTAAATTTTGCGACTGATTTCGGGACCACAACGGCCGATTTCAACTTGGTTTGCAAGGGCGTATAAGTTATTTCCATTTAAATTAAATAAGCAGCAAAGCGCACAAGCATGAGAAACAAGACGTTTTTATTTCTCCTGGTAGCAACTCTTATCGGCACACTAAAATCGGAAATAACCCAAGCCACTTCATTTGCAAAAATTGAGCGTGCTTATTACGCGAAAGACTCTATTACCAAGGGTGGGTATACTCTTGTTTTCATTTCAAAAGATTCCGCATTTTCTGCTGCAACAAAGCAAAAAATGACGGACGCTTTTTTCACTGTTTATCCTAAACAGGCAAAACGATTTAACACCAAGACGCTCAAAAAAGTCACATTTATTATCGACCCTGAATACGTGGGCGTAGCGGCAACCGGCAACGGTGTGGCCCGATACAGTCCGAAGTGGCTAAAAGAGCACCCCGAGGACATTGATGTGGTAACACATGAGGTGATGCACATTGTGCAGGCGTATCCCGAGGGCTCCCCCGGCTGGCTGACCGAAGGCATTGCTGATTATGTCCGATACATGTATGGGGTTAATAATGTAAATGCCAAGTGGGCGTTGCCTGACTACAAGGCAGGACAGAGCTATACCAATAGCTACCGTATCACAGCCCGTTTCTTGGTTTGGCTCGAGAAAAACGTGCGCAAATCCATCGTCAACGAAATGGATGACGCCGCGCGCACACGCACGTATTCCGCTGATTTGTGGAAGCAGAAAACTGGTAAAACGCTAGACGAACTCTGGCTTAGCTACACCCAAAATCCAGCAGTGGAACTCACGTACCACTAAATTTCAAAGTGCTATCCAGTCAGCTGTCAATTTCTGAAATAACCTTTCCGGTTACGTAGTTTTCAGGTGATTGCACTAATTTTTTCGGCGCTGTAAGTTGTATCCTTACGGCGCGCTACTCGACTTACGCGCGGCAACTTTCGCGTTTTCATTTTTGGTAACCGAATGACTAAATTTCTTTCTGCTCTCGCGGCTTTGCTGCTGCTAGAGGCTTGTCCTAGCATCGCGCAAGTCGCAACAACTACCCCGGACCCGGTTCAGTGGGTGAACCCGCTTATTGGTACCGATTCCAAACCTAGCCTATCCAATGGCAACACCTATCCGGCCATTGCCTTGCCGTGGGGGATGAACTTTTGGATGCCGCAAACCGGCAAAATGGGTGACGGTTGGGCTTACACCTACGCGGCCGACAAAATCAAGGGTTTCAAGCAAACGCACCAGCCGTCACCTTGGATGAACGACTACGGGCAGTTTGCCATCATGCCCATCAAGGGTAAGCGCGTATTCGATGAAAACGAGCGGGCCAGCTGGTATTCGCACAAAGCCGAAGTGGCCGAGCCCAACTACTACCGCGTGTACCTGGCCGACCACGATATTGTAACGGAAATTGCGCCCACTGAGCGGTCGGCACGCTTCCGCTTCACTTTTCCTCAAACGGACAGCGCCTATGTGGTGCTCGACGCCCTAGACAAAGGCTCGTACGTGAAAGTGCTGCCCGAGCAGCGTAAAATCATTGGCTACACCACCCGCAACAGCGGTGGCGTGCCCAAAAATTTCAAGAACTTCTTCGTTATCGAATTCGACCGCCCTTTCACTAGCACTGCTGTCTACAAAGACAAGGTGTTAGCCACTGGCGAGATGGAAGCCACCGCCAACCATGCGGGTGCTGTCGTTGGCTTCAAGACTCGCAAAGGCGAACAGGTAAACGCCCGGGTGTCTTCCTCGTTCATCAGCCCCGAGCAAGCCGAGCTTAACCTGCGCGAAATTGGCAACAACGACTTCGAGGCCATTCGCCAGCAGGGCCGCGCCGCTTGGAACAAGGCGCTAGGCCGCATTGAAATAAACGGCGGCACCGACGACCAGCGGCGCACATTCTACTCCTGCCTTTACCGCTCGCTGTTGTTCCCGCGCAAGCTGTACGAGCTGGATGCCAACAACAAGGTGATGCACTACAGCCCTTTCAACGGCGAGGTGCTGCCGGGCTTCATGTACACCGACACGGGTTTTTGGGACACCTTCCGGGCGCTGTTCCCCTTCCTGAATCTGCTGTACCCGGACATCAACACCGAGATTCAGCAGGGCCTAGCCAACGACTACAAGGAAAGCGGCTGGCTGCCGGAGTGGGGTAGCCCAGGCTTGCGCAACGTGATGGTGGGCAATAACTCGGCTTCCGTAGTGGCCGATGCCTACCTCAAAGGCATCCGTGGCCAGGACATGAACGTGCTCTACGAGGCGCTAACGCACGGCGCCAACAACGCGGGTCCGCTGACCGCCGTCGGCCGGGCCGGGGTGGAGTACTACAACAAGCTCGGCTACGTACCCTACGACGTAAAGATCAATGAAAACGCGGCGCGCACCTTGGAGTACGCCTACGACGATTTCACGATCTACCAGCTGGCTAAAGCGCTAAACAAGCCCAAGAAAGAAATCAATCTGTACGCCAAGCGCAGCCAAAACTACCGCAACCTGTTCGACAAAGAATCAGGTTTGATGCGCGGCAAAAATCAGGATGGCAAGTTCCAAAAGCCATTTAGCCCATTCAAATGGGGCGACGCATTCACCGAAGGCAACAGCTTGCACTACACCTGGTCGGTGTTCCATGACATCCAGGGGCTAATGGATTTGATGGGCGGCAAGAAAAAGTTTGTGGCCACCCTGGACACTGTATTCAAGCTGCCGCCCGTGTTCGACGACTCTTACTACGGCGGTACTATTCACGAAATCCGGGAGATGCAGATTGCCAACATGGGGAACTACGCCCACGGCAACCAGCCCATTCAACACATGCCCTACCTGTACAACTACGCCGGACAGCCGTGGAAAACGCAGTACTGGGTGCGCGAAGTGATGAACCGCCTGTACCTGCCTACTTCCGACGGCTACTGCGGCGACGAAGACAACGGGCAAACGTCGGCGTGGTACGTCTTCTCGGCTCTTGGTTTCTACCCCGTGTGCCCCGGCACCGACCAATACGTGCTGGGCGCCCCCTCTTCCCCAAGGCCACCTTGCACCTCCCCTCTGGCAAGGACATTGTGTTGAATGCCAGCAATAATTCCAGCGAGAACCGTTATGTGAACCAGCTGACGGTGAACGGCAAAGTCTACGACAAAAACTACCTTACCCACGAAGAGCTGCTCAAAGGCGCAACGCTTGATTTCGATATGGCTGCCACGCCTAACAAGACGCGCGGCACCAAGCCCGACGCGGCACCATTCTCGGTATCGAACGCCAAATAACTGCGCCGACGGCCCAACAGCGCTCCGCTACACGTGCTGAAACCCTGGCCCGACAGCTTGAGCTTTTCTTTCTTCTACCCCACTCCCCCGCATGAACCGCAGAAACTTCGTTCAAGGCCTTTCCCTACTTACTGCCAGCGTATTTCTCAAGCAATATTCCTTTGCCGGCTCGGCACCGACCTTTCCCGTGGTGCGGCCCGCCGCCGACAAACGGCGCTTTCGTAGCCGCTCGGTGGAAGCGGCTATCACCGAGTTCAACAAGAACGTGAAGGACAAGGAGCTAGGCTGGCTGTTCGCCAACTGCTTCCCGAGCACTCTCGACACCACCGTAACCCACACCACGCTGCAGGGCCGGCCCGATACCTACGTCATCACCGGCGACATCGACGCCATGTGGCTGCGCGACAGTTCGGCGCAGGTGTGGCCTTATTTGCAGTTCATCGACAAAGACACCGAACTTCGGCAGTTGGTGGCCGGCGTTATTAACCGGCAAACTCGTTGCGTTATTAAGGACCCGTATGCCAACGCTTTCTACGGTGACGACACCAAGGTTGGGGAGTGGAAAACGGATATGACCAAGATGCAAGCGGGCGTGCACGAGCGGAAGTGGGAAATCGACTCGCTGTGCTATCCTATCCGGCTAGCGTATCATTACTGGAAGAAAACCAACGACACCAAGCCATTTGACGCGCAGTGGCAGCAGGCCGTTAAGAAAACCTTGCAAACCTTCCGGGAGCAGCAGCGCCGCGAAAACTTAGGGCCCTACAAATTTCAACGCCAAACGGCTACCGCTACCGATACCCAGCCCATGAGCGGTTACGGCTACCCCGTGCAGCCCGTAGGCCTCATCTGCTCGGCGTTCCGGCCCAGCGACGATGCCACGCTGTATTCGTTCCTGGTGCCCAGCAATTTCTTCGCCGTTGTAAGCTTGCGGCAAGCCAGCGAGATGATGACCAGCCTCGCCAAGGACACTACCACGGCCCAGGAATTGACTGCGCTGGCCAGTGAAGTAGAAGCCGCCTTGCGCAAGCACGCCATTGTCAACCACCCCCAGCACGGCAAGATCTACGCCTACGAAGTCGATGGTTTCGGCAGCCAGGTGCTCATGGACGATGCCAACGTGCCGAGCTTGGTTTCGCTGCCCTATCTAGGCGCCGTGCCTATCACGGACCCCGTATACCAGAACACCCGCAAGTTTTTGCTTTCGCAGGATAATCCCTTCTTCTTCAAGGGCAAAGCAGCTGAGGGCATCGGGGGCCCGCACGTAGGACAAGACATGATCTGGCCGATAGCCATTGTCACCCGCGGACTAACAAGCACCAACGATGCTGAAATTCGCGCCTGCGTGCAAAGCCTTAAGAGCACTCACGCCGGAACCGGCTACATGCACGAGTCTTTTCACAAAGACGACCCGGCCAAGTTTACGCGCTCCTGGTTTGCCTGGGCCAACACTATCTTCGGAGAATTCCTGTGGAAAGTGTACCAGGAAAAACCCCAGTTGCTGGCTTAAGCCTACCGATAGGCCCCTTCAGCGACCAAGGGAGAAGCAGGGATACATGCGCATTAATTACCAACAGAAAATTTTCGAAAATCCGATGGGCGAGCGAAAACCAAAGGTGAAATCCATGTACAACTTCCGCAAAAGCTTGCCCTTGCTTGGGCTCGTGTTTGGCCTTGTTGCCGCCTCACCAGCACTTGGCCAAACCAGCACTGCTACGCGCAAGCCGGTGAAGACCTCGTTTGCGCCAACTACTACCCCAAAAAAATCCGGCAATCCGGTGTTTCCGGGCTGGTACGCCGATCCGGAAGCCACCATCTTCAACGGTCAATACTGGATTTATCCCACCTACTCCGCTCCCTACGAGCAGCAAGTGTTCATGGATGCTTTTTCCTCGCCCGATCTGGTGAACTGGACCAAGCATCCGCGCATCATCGACACGGCTAGTGTGAAGTGGGCTCGCAAAGCCATGTGGGCCCCTTCGATCATAAAAAAAGGCAGCAAGTACTTTCTTTTCTTCGGCGCTAACGACGTGCACGAAGGCGAAATCGGCGGTATCGGCGTGGCCGTGGCCGACCGGCCGGAAGGCCCCTTCACCGATTACCTGGGCAAGCCGCTGATCGGGCAGATTCATAACGGGGCCCAACCCATCGACCAGTTCGTGTTTCAAGACAAGGACGGGACGTATTACATGATTTACGGAGGCTGGTCGCACTGCAACATCGCCCGGCTCAAAGACGATTTCACGGGCTTCGTACCCCAGGCCGACGGCAAGCTCTACAAGGAAATCACGCCGCAGGGCTATGTGGAGGGTCCTTTCATGTTTCGCAAAGACGGCAAGTACTACTTTATGTGGTCGGAAGGCGGCTGGACCGGACCCAACTATTCAGTGGCCTACGCCGTGGCGGATTCCCCGCTGGGGCCGTTCCAGCGCATAGGCAAAGTCTTGCAGCAAGACCCTCAGGTGGCCACCGGTGCCGGGCACCACTCGGTGCTGCAGGCACCCGGCACCGACAACTGGTACGTCGTTTACCACCGCCGCCCGCTGGGCGAAACCGACGGCAACCACCGCGTCACCTGCATCGACCAGCTTTTCTTTGACGCGCAGGGCCACATCAAGCCCATCAAAATCACAGCCGAAGGCGTTGAGGCACACCGCCTGAAATAAGGGCAGCTTTTTTGCTACTGCTTCGTGATGATTTAACCCTCCTTAACTTTTTGGCTATGACCTACTCCAGAAAACCAAGTATCGCCCTCCTTTTCGCAACTGGTCTGATTTTGCTTTTTGCCGGCGCCTTCACCATGCGCGCCAACGCTCCTAAACCAGAAGATAATACGCTAACGAAAGCGGAAGCGAAAGCCGGTTGGGTGTTGTTGTTCGACGGCAAATCGATGAACAACTTCAAAGGCTTTCAAAAGGAAGCCGTGCCCTCGTCCTGGCAGATTGAAAGCAATGCCATTACCCTAGTAGGTAAAGGTGGGGGCGATATTGTGACGAAAAACGAGTACGAAAATTATGAGCTCGTTCTGGACTGGAAGATTTCAGAAGGAGGAAACAGCGGCATAATCTACAACGTGTCGGAAGACCCTCAGTACTCGGCAACCTATAGCTCCGGCCCCGAAATGCAAGTGCTAGATGATGAACGGCACCCCGACGCTAAAATGGGCAAAAACAACAACCGCCAAGCCGGTTCTTTGTACGATTTGATTCCGTTGTCAACGCCCGCCGTTAAACCCGCCGGGCAGTGGAACACTGTTAAACTAGTTGTTAACAAGGGCCACGTAGAACACTGGCTCAATGGTAAAAAAGTGGTGGAATACCAGTTGCTAAGCCCTGAGTGGGAAGCTATGGTAAAAGACAGCAAGTTCAATTCTATGCCCGGCTACGGCCGCACCAAGAAAGGCCACATCGCCTTGCAAGACCACGGCGACAAAGTGTGGTACAAAAACATCAAGATCCGTACGCTCTAGAGCAAATTCTGCTGTTTACAAGAACGCTCCAATACCGCACTAACCATGCGGTATTGGAGCGTTTCGTTTACCATTTATAGTGATGTAGCTTCTCGAGAACAACCTTTTCCGGTAGGATTTGATAAGTGAGCAGGCGCTACGAGAGCAGTAAAAAAACAAGCCCCAACGATACGCCGTGCGCTTGAAAGTACAGCTTCATAAACTTCAGGGCATGCGTCATCTGGTTTTCCACGCACTTCACTGAAATATTCAACTCGTTGGCAATCATTGCGTGCGAAAGACCACTCTGCCGGCTCAAGGCAAATATCTGACGCCGACGCGAAGGCAGCTGCGCTACCGCTAGCTGGTACAGCTGCTCTAGCTCCTGGTACTCCATTATTTTGCCCGGATTGCCTTCTTCGATGAGCACTTCTCCATCGCAATCCTCGAACACCCAATACCGCTGGCGCCGCAGTTGCTTTAAGATAGCGCGGTAAGCGGAAGTGTAGAGATAGGTCTTGAAAACTATACCCTTATCGAATTCATGGCGCCGCTCCCAAAGCTTCAGAAAGCAATCCTGCACCACCTCTTCGGCGTCGGCGTGGCTCTTCAAGTAGCCGTGCACGAATCGGCACAAGCCAGGCGCGTGCTGATCGAACAGCAAGTCGAAAGCCGCCGTGTCATTTTTCTGGAGGCGTTCTAAGCAGGATGGATCTGAAAATTCTCGTACGACTTTCAAGGGAAAGTAGGCAGGGGTAAAAGCTTGCGCGTGTGCCTGAGTACTTAAATATAAAAAACTCTAGCAAGTCGCTGCAAGAATAAAAAACTTATTCCAGGCTCAAGTGTAAGGCCGCGCCAAGAAGTTCCCTTTGAACTGCTGCTAGCTGCTCTTGCTGCCTTGATTACTGCTGTTTTGGCGCTACCGATAAGGCAAGCAACCGCGTTAGCAAACGACGAAAAAAATATTTTCAGGGGGCGTTGGGGGAGCGGGTGCTTCGTGGCTTTTACCACTCAGAGAGACGTAGCAAACTTGCCTATGCACACAGAAATCAACTATGAAACCTGCCTGCGCTATGTACGGGGCGAAACCACGCTGGAGGAAGCGCGGACTGTTCGCGCATGGCTCGCAGACCCGGCCAACGAGCTGCTCGCCCAGTATTGGATGAGCCAGCAGGCCCTGGAGTCCGAGCCGGTGCGCCCCGCCGATGGCAACGACCCGTACGACTACGCCAGCATGCGGGAAAACATCTATGCGCGTATGCAACTAGACAGCATCCCTACGGCTAGCGCAGCTCGTCCCGTAATGTGGCGCCGCTGGGCGGCCGCCGCTGCCGTGGTAGGCGCAGTAGCGGGCACCAGCTGGCTGGTGCATGAGCGCGGCCAAGTTGCCGAGCCCACGGTTGCTAGCTACGCTACGCCTTACGGCCAAACCCGCGTGGTGCAACTGCCCGACGGGTCGGAGGTAACCTTGAACGCGCATTCTACGGTGCGCTACGCCGCCACACCCAATTCCGAACGCCCCCGCGAGGTGTGGCTGGACGGGGAAGCCTACTTTTCGGTGAAGCACATGCCCAACCACCAGCCGTTTGTAGTGCATACCACAGCGGGCCTCAATGTGGAAGTGCTTGGCACCAAGTTTACCGTGTATCGGCGGCACGAGCAGGCCCGCGTGGTACTGCTCTCGGGTAAGGTACAGGTAGCTTTCGCCGACACCACCAAAGCCAAGGTGATCCTCAAGCCCGGAGAATTGCTGGAAACTTCCGATCAGAATCCTAGCAAAGTGGTGCACCAAGCTGTTCAGGCCGCACCCTACGCCGCCTGGGCCGACGGCAAACTAGTCTTTGAGGCCACTACCATTGCCGACATTGCCACTCGCCTGCAAGACACCTACGGGGTGGAGGTGGTGGTAGCTAGTCCGGCTTTAAAGCAACGCAAGTTCACGGGCACTTTCCCGAGCAATAACTTGGATCTGCTCTGCGAAAACCTAGCGGCAACCTTCAATCTGCAAATCGTTCGTCGGCAAAACCAAGTTATCTTGTCTAATCACCCTTCATCCCACCACAATCCATGAACCTACCTCCTACTAATTTCCCTGGCAGATCCGGTTCTCGCTTATTGCTTTCCACAACAAGTTTGTTGTTGCTAAATGCATTTAGCCCGGCCGCCTCAGCCCAGCTACTAGCCTCGACGCAGCGGCCACACGCGCGGCCGGCGGCCGCTGAGGCCGTTTCCCTCAAACACCTGCTTAAGCAGTGGGAAAAGCAGTACAAGAGCATTATTGCCTACGACACCGAACTTGTCGGCGACAAGCGCGTGGTTGCCCCGAGCGAGGTAACTACGCTTGACGCCCGCCTGGCGAGTGTGCTGCCCCAAGTGGGCTTGGGCTATAGAAAACTACATGCAAACGATTACGTCATCACTCCTGTCGCGGTTGAACGCATCAATAAAGGTGCAAACGATTCCGAACAGCAAGACGTCACGGTTGCGGGCAAAGTAGTTGATGGCCAGGGAGCGGGACTGCCCGGCGTGACGGTGGTCGTGAAAGGCACCACCCAGGGCACTAGCACCGGCCCCGATGGCAGCTTTTCCTTGCTCGCCCCAGAAAACAGCACCCTCGTTTTCAGCTTCGTTGGCTTTGCCCGCCAAGAAGTTGCGGTTCAAGGTGCAACCAGCAGCCTCAGGGTAACTTTGGCGGAAGACGCTAAAGCCCTGAACGAAGTCGTGGTAATCGGCTACGGCACTCAGCAAAAGGCCGAAGTAACCGGAGCTATCAGCACAGTAGCGGCGCCCGCGCTGGAAAATCGGCCCGTAACCAACGTGGCGCAAGCACTCCAAGGCACCGCTCCCAACCTCACAATTCAGCAAAGCAGCGCCGAGCCGGGAGCAGGCCTCAACATCAACATCCGGGGCGTGGGTACCCTCGGCAATGCTTCACCGCTGGTAGTAGTAGACGGCATTGCTGGCTCGCTTAACTCGCTTAATCCCAACGACATTGAAAGCATTACGGTGCTGAAAGATGCTGCGTCGGCAGCCATCTACGGTTCGCGGGGAGCCAACGGAGTTTTGCTTGTTACCACGAAAAAAGGGGCACTCAACCAGCAGCCCGTGTTAAGTTACAACACGCTGGTGGGGTGGCAGTCCCCCAACTTTTTGCGTCGCCCCGTCACGGGTCTTGAATTTATGCAACTCAAAAATGAGGCGCTGGTCAACTCGGGGCAGAGTCCGCAGTTCAGCCCCCAGCAGATGCGCGACTTCGCGGCCCAGGGCGACTACCAATGGTACCTCGATGCGGTGCTGAAAAAGCAAGCCCTGCAGCAAAACCACAACCTTAGCCTCAGCGGTGGCTCGGGCAAAACCCGTTACCTGGTGTCGCTGGGTTACGTGGACCAAAACAGCCTGCTGGTAGGCGACAACTACGGGTTCAAGCGCCTCAACGCTCGCTTGAATCTGAACACCCAAGTCACCGAGAAGCTGTCGGTGGGCGCTATTCTCTCCTACGCCCGCGTGAGCACCCGGGAGCACGCCTTCGCTACCGAATGGATTATCAGCGACGCGGTGCGCATTCCCGTCATTTATCCGCTCCAGGACTCGCTGGGCAACTACGTGACGCCGGCTACGTCGAGCGACAACCCGGTGAACCGATTGCGGAATGGGGGCTTGCGCACCAACTCCAACGACAACGGCTACGGCAACCTCAACGCGGAGTACGAAGTGATTAAGGGCTTGAAGCTGCGTGGCCTCGTGGGCGGCGACCTGTGGAACTACCGCATGAACGAGTTTACGCGCAGCTTGCAATACGTGACGCTCGACGGCTCGCCTACTTCGGGCGGCGACGGCAACAACTCGGTTACGGACCGCACCCAGCGCACCCTGCTCACCAACTACCAGGCGACCATCAACTACGAGCGCGCCCTAGGGCAGAAGCACGAAGTAAAGGCCTTGGTTGGCTATTCGAGTGAGCACTACAACGACGACCGCGCGGGTATTCGCGTTATCAACGTGCCGGGCAACAACTTCGGCGTCATCAGCAACGGTACCACCTACGGCAACATCACCGACCCTAGCGGCGGCAACCACGCCAACGGCACCTACGGCAACAACGAGCAGTGGGCGCTGAACTCGGTATTCGGCCGTCTGAACTATGCTTTTGCTGGCAAGTATCTCCTCGAAGGTAGCTTCCGGTACGATGGCTCGTCGCGGTTTGCGAGCAACAAGCGTTGGGGCTTCTTCCCGTCGGTGTCGGCGGGCTGGCGGCCGCTGGAGGAGAACTTCTTGAGTTTCTTGCAGCCAAGCTTCAGTGATTTGAAAGTGCGGGGCTCGATTGGGCAACTCGGCAACCAGAACATTGGCTTGTACCGCTACTTGAGCACGATCAGCACCTCGCCGGGCACTTACACGTTTGGCGAGCAGGCCGTGCCAGGTGCCAACTTCAGCACGGCCAACCGCGACATCACGTGGGAAACGGCCACAATGGGCAATATCGGTGTGGATGCCGCCTTCTTCAAGAATGCCCTGTCGATTAGCTTCGATTACTTCGACAAGCGCACCAGCGACATCCTGATTGACTTGCCGGTAGCCGGCGCCTTCGGGGCGGGCGCTCCGACCCAGAACGCGGCTAGCGTCCGCAACCAAGGGTGGGAAGTTTCGGCCACCTACCGCCTGCGCACCGAGCGCGGTTTCAACCAGAGTCTGACCCTCAACGCCGCCGACACCCGCAACTTGGTGACCGATACCAAGGGCGTGGAAACCATCCGGGGCGGTGACGCGACCAACATCATCCGCGAGGGCTACCCCATCAACTCGTACTACGGCTACCGCACGGATGGCATCTATCAAACGCTAGAGGAAACCAATGCGGGTCCTAAGCCCGCCTTCGTGTCGCCTGGCGCGCTACGCCCCGGCGATATCCGCTACGTGGACCGCAACGGCGACGGTGTCATCAACCAAGACGACCGCTACGTGCTCGGCAATCCGTTCCCGCGCTACACCTTCGGGGCTACCTACACGGCCGATTACAAAGGGTTTGATTTGGTGGTGTTCGTGCAGGGTGTAGGCAAGCGCAATTTGTACATCCGCGGAGAAGGGGTGGAAGCCTTTCACAACAACTGGGAAAACGTGTACGCCCAACACCTCGACCGCTGGACGCCGACCAACACCGATGCCTCGTACCCCCGCCTGACCATCGGTACGGCTTCTACCAACAACAACCAAGGGTCAGATTACTGGCTGCGCAATGGCGCGTACGCCCGCCTCAAAAACGTGCAGCTCGGCTATACCCTACCGACCACGCTTACCAGCAAAGCCGGTATTGAGCAGCTACGCATCTTCGTGTCGGGACAAGATTTGCTGACCATCAGCCACTTGCGCAAAATTGGGTTTGATCCTGAAATCTCGGAGTTCAGCGAGAGCGTGGGCCTAGGTGGTGGCACGGGCAGCAGTGGCCGCGTGTATCCGAGCGTGCGCCTGGTGACCCTCGGTCTTAATGTTTCTTTCTAATTCCCTATCTGCACTTCCATGAATCGCACCCTCCGCTATACAATGCTAGTGGGACTCGGACTGGGCATGGGCCTTTCCAGCTGCCAAGAGCTTGACCTCCCGCCCACTGACCGCCCCACCGACGACACATTTTGGACTCAGCCCACCGACGCGTCGAACGTGCTGAATTCCTGCTACTCGGGTCTCTACTCCAGCGAGTACTTCTTCTTCAACGAAACGCTTTCCGACAACGCCTTCAATAAAAGCGACGTGGACGGCTCCAACGCGCGCAACATTGCCGAGGGCGCCTATGGCACCAACCAAGCGCGTATCACCAACGAGTGGGGCTATCATTACGGCGGTATCCGCGCCTGCAACCGGCTGTTGAACAACATCAACAAGATTGTGAGCCTGGATGCCAACCTGAAGGCCCGCTACATCGCCGAGGCCCAAGCCATCCGCGCATTCCATTATTTTCAACTGATGACCTGGTACGGCGACGTGCCCCTCATCACGACCGAGGTAAGCGTGACGGAAGCCAACGCCGTACCCCGTGCTCCACGCACCGAGGTGCTAACTTTTGTGCTGAGCGAGCTAGACGCAGCCGCGGCTGCTTTACCCCTAAACACCGCTTACGCAACGGAAGACAAAGGCCGCTTCACGAAAGGCGCTGCCCTCGCCCTGAAAGCCCGCGTACTACTGTATGAAGGCCGGTGGGCAGATGTATCGGCTATCACCACCCAGCTGATTGGCGGCCAGGCCGGTTCGTACAGCTTGTTTCCGAGCTACGCCGGCGTGTTTTCGCCGGCCAACGAGAACAACAGCGAGGACGTGCTCGACCTGCAATATGTCTTTCCCTTGCGCACGTATTCGGTGCAGCGCTTTTTCATTCCGCGCACCGAGGGTAAGCTGGTTGGCTCCATCGCCCCGACCCAGGAACTGGTTAGTGACTACGTGATGGCCAACGGCAAAGCCATCAACGAAGCTGGCTCGGGCTACAACGAAGCCACCCCGTACGCGGGCCGCGACCCGCGCTTTGCCGCCACCCTGGTTTATGACGGCTACGCCTGGAAGCGCCCCGACAACTCCACCATCACCATTCGCACTTTTCCGGGCACCGGCGACAATTCCGTGGACCGCGCCGACGCCAGCCCGACCGGCTACTACACGGCCAAGTACTTCGACCCCACGGCCGATGCCAACCTGAACTCGGGCTTGAACTTGATGCTGATTCGCTACGCCGATGTGCTCTTGATGCACGCCGAAGCGTTGGTTGAGCAAAATAAGCTGACCGCTGCCGACTGGAATACCACCATAGCCGCCCTGCGCCGCCGGGCTGGCTTTACCGACCAGGGCGCCCTCAATTTCCCTGGCGGCGACCAAGCCAGCTTGCGTGCTATTGTGCGCCGGGAGCGTCGCACCGAGCTGGCTATGGAAGGCTTGCGCATCTTCGACATTCGTCGGTGGCGCACGGCCGAAGTGGTGCTCAACGGCTATGCCCACGGCATTAAGGTGGGTGACCCCGCCGTCGACAACGGCTACATACGCGTCGACCAGCGCACGTTCGACCCGGCCAAGCATTATCTCTGGCCCGTGCCCCAGCGTGAACGGGACATCAACGCCAACCTAACTCAGAATCCGGGCTGGTAAGCCCAGTTACTTACCTTTTTTCCCACTCCTGCTTCTATCCCTCAAATCATGAAAAAGTTTTCCTGGCCTCTGTTGCTGCTATTGTTTGTTGCGGGTTTGCTCGCCGGCTGCGATAAAGACGACGATGAACTCAACGAGACGATTACGCCGGTAACCAACCTGCTGGCACCCGCCGCCAATACCTTTGTGCGCCTCGATCCTCCTTCCAACGCGGCCGTAACCTTTGAGTGGGGCCAAGCCCGCGCCGCCGACGGCACCGTGGTGCAGTACGAAGTGCTGTTCGACCAAGAAAACGGCGACTTCTCCAAGCCTTTGTATAGCACCACGTCGGGCACCAACGGCCTCGAAACCAAGCTTGTGCTTAGCCACGGCGACCTTAACCGCATTGCCAACCTAGCCGGCATTAAGTCGTCGGCACAGGGCAAGCTAAAATGGACGGTGAACGCCTCGAAGGGCTTGACCGTGGAGCCCGCCACGGAGTCTCGCGTGATGACACTGGAACGCCCGGCAGGTTTTGCCACTGCTCCAGCTAAACTCTACATCACCGGCTCGGGTACCGAAGGGGGCACCAACCTAAGCCAAGCCGTGCCTTTCAAGAGCGTGTCGTCCGGCGTGTTCGAAATCTATACCCGCCTGAGCGCCGGTGAGGTGAAGCTGATTGACCAAACCACCGGCACGCCTACCTCTTACTACATTGATGGCGTGAAGCTGCTGGAAGGCACGCAGGGCACCAGCCCCACTACCACCCCAAAAATCTACCGCCTGAGAGTGGACTTCAACAACGCCGCCGCCACCGTAACTGAAATCGAGTCGATTGGCCTGTGGATAGCAGCGGAAAACAAGGTGAAGACCACTATTCCCTACGTGGGCAAGGGCTTGTGGAAAATCGAGAACACGCCCATCGAGTTCTTCCAGGAAAGCTGGGGCCGTGATGAGCGCTACAAGTTCTTGTTCACCGAGAAAAACGCGGCGGGCGTGAGCAGCAAGGTGTACTACGGCAGTACCAACTCCGACAACCAGCGCGCCACCGCGAATACGCCGCTGCCTTACTTCTACCTAGTGGCCGGCCCTGATTCGCGCTACGACTACTCGTACAAGTTCCAGACGGAAGCCGACAAGAAAAGCGTTGATATCACAGTGAAAATGCAGCCCGACGGCCCGTACACCCACCAGGTAGTGGTGCGCTAAGTATGAACAAGTCTTTCTTTTCGATACGGCCTTTGGCCGCGCTGCGGGTTGGTTACGGCCTACTAAGCTTGCTGGTAGTTGCTTGCGCAGACCCCGTGGATGATGATGTTACCCCGCCGGTTGTTCCGCCCACCGTGGCCGCTGTCAACTGGGCTGCCCGCGCCGATTCGGCGCAGGCAGCCCTGAGCTTGGGCTTTTTTTCGCCGACCGGTCAGTATTACTTGGAAAGCAACGCCGGCAACGCAGATTTCAACTACTGGTGGCAGGCCCACGGCCTCGACGTACTAACCGACGGCTACCAGCGTACCAAAAGCGCGGACTACCTGACCCGCATGCGGCAGTTGCAACAAGGCACCAAAGCCAAGAACGGCAACTCCTACCTCAACGATTTCTACGACGACATGGAGTGGCAGGCGCTGGCCTGTTTGCGGGCCTTTGAGTTGACGAAGGACCCCGACTATAAGGCCACGGCTGCCTTGCTCTGGGCCGACATCAAACTGGGCTGGAACGAGCAGCAGGGCGGTGGCATTGCGTGGCGCAAATCGCAGCGCAGCTACAAAAACACGCCCGCCAACGCCCCGGCCGCTATCCTCGCCGCGCGTTTCTACGTCCTCGACCGTAACCCCGAGGACTTGGCTTGGGCGCAGAAGATTTACACGTGGGAGAAAGCCAAGCTGGTGGATCCGGCCTCAGGCTTGGTGTGGGATGGCGTCAACCGCCTCGGCGACGGCCAAACTGACAAAGACTGGCGCTTTACCTACAACCAAGGCACCTTCATTGGGGCGGGCGTGGCCTTGTACCGCGCAACCCAGCAAGGCAGCTACCTCGAGGATGCCACCCGGACGGCCAATTACGTGCTCAACGACAGCCAAATGGCACCGGGTGGCATCCTCAAGGATGAAGGCAACGGTGATGGGGGCTTGTTCAAAGGCATTTTGGTGCGGTACCTGACCGAGCTGGCCACTGAGCCCGCCGTTAGCGCCGCTAGCCGGGCCAGCTATGTTTCCTTCTTGAAGTTCAACGGGGAAAGCCTGTACAAGCGCGGCACCCGCCGACCACAGTTTCTTTTCAACACCAACTGGACCGCCCTTCCCGGCAGCTCCGTGGAGTCTTCCACCCAGATGAGTGGCGTAATGATGCTGGAAGCCCTAGCTGACTTGCAGGCCCGCAACGTCCTGTAGCCCGGTAACCCTATGCAGCGGGCATAGTGGTAGTAACGTCGCGTGTGACGTAGCTACTACTATGCCCGCTGTTACTGATAACAAACTGGTGTAGGCCCCTCTCCTACCTAACTGTATTCCAACCTGATGACTAAGCCGAAGAGCTACTTGATCTTGTTACTGGCTTGGTGCGCTTTCTCCTGCGCCAAGACAACGCCGCAGACCGGCAACGACCGGTCTGCTAGTACTCCTGCCCCGGGCGGCCACTTGCAATACGCCAACCCGTTCATGGGCACGGCCCCGTTCAACGACCCAAAAACCATTGGGTATGCGCCTCCTAAAGACTGGCGGGGCGTGTGGGCCGGGCTGGTATTCCCGGGTAGCTCGCTGCCCAATGCCATGGTGCAGCTGAGCCCCATCACCGAGTTCCACACCGGCGCCGGCTACGACTACGAAGATTCGGTGATTTATGCTTTTGCCCACACCAACAAAGGCCACTGGAACTTGTGCCACTTACCGGTTTTACCAGTTTCGGGGACGGCTACTACTGCGGGGAACTACTCTTCCCGTTTCGCTAAAGCCACCGAAAAAGCTTCGCCCGGTTTCTACGGCGTTACGCTGCAGGACTACGGGGTGCAGGTACAGCTCACATCCACCCTGCGCTGCGGATTTCACCGCTACCGTTACAATCAACCCGAGAACCGCCGCATCGTGTTCAAACTCGCGCAGTCCAACGAGCGAGTAACCAACTGGAACATAGAAAAGGCCGGCGAAGCCGCCGTGCAGGGCTTTCAGGAAACCGGCCGCCAGACGGTGTACTTCTATGGTGCGCTGAGCGAAAACCTGCAGGACTTGGAGGTGCAAGGCAAAGGCACCAAAGACGGCTTGGCCGTGCTGCGCCTGCCGGCCGGCAGCAAGCCGGTAGAACTCAGGATTGGGATATCGTTTGTGAGCGTAGAGAATGCCAAGCTGAATCTAGAGCAGGAAATCGGCAGTCGCTCCTTCGAGCAGGTACGGCAGCAGGCCGAGAAAACCTGGGAAGCGCTGCTCTCGAAAGTCGAAGTAAAGGGCGGTACACCCAAGCAAAAACAGATGTTCTATAGCTGCCTGTACCGCTCGTTTTTGTGGCCCGCTTTGCGCAGCGACCTGAACGGCGAATATCGCGACGTGAAAGGCACCGTGGTCAAAGCTGATTTCAACTACTACACCGAGCCTTCGCTGTGGGATACGTACCGCAACAAAGACCTGCTGATTGGTATGCTCACGCCCCAGGTAACGACCGACGTTATCAAATCCATGCAGGACGTGGGCAATAAAACCGGCTTTCTGCCCACCTTCTTTCACGGCGACCACGCCTCGGCCTTGATTTCTGGCTCTTACCAGCGGGGCATCACCAACTTCGACGTGAAAGATGTGTACCGGCTGATGCTGCGCAACGCCAATCTGGAAGGGGGCGCGCGGCCTCATATTGCCGAGTACATCCAGAAAGGCTACATCTCCACCACTCAGGTATCGAACCCGGAAGTGGAAACCAAGGACAAAGCGGGCGTATCCAAAACGCTGGAGTATGCCTTCGACGACTACGCCGTGGCCCAACTTGCAAAGATCTTGAACGACACTGCCACCTACCGGATAATGATGGCGCGGTCGAAAAACTACAAGAACTTGTTTGACCCCGGCACCAAGTTTATGCGTGGCCGCCTCGACGATGGCTCTTGGGTGAAGCCTTTCGATCCGAAGTACCCGTACTACGAGTACATGTACCGGGAAGCCAACGCCTGGCAAGTGTCCTTCTTCGCACCCCACGATATGCCCGGTCTGATTGCCTTATACGGCGGCGCTGCACCCTTCGAGGCCAAGCTAGATTCACTGTTCACGGTGCCCTGGAACCCCAACCACATTGCCCGGAACGTATCAGGCTTTATCGGGCAGTACTGCCACGGCAACCAGCCCGACCACGAAACGCCTTTCTCTTACTACTTCATCGGGAAGCCGGAAAAGTCGCAGCGCCGGCTCGATGAGATTATGGAGAAATTTTACGGCATGGGTAAAGACGGCCTAGGCTACTCCGGTATGGACGACGCGGGCGAAATGTCGGCCTGGTACGTGTTCAGTTCCACGGGCCTCTACCCGTATTCCGCCGCCGATGCCAAGTACCTCGTCAGCGTGCCCCTTTTCGACGAAGTCCGCTGGAAAATGGACAATGGCAAAGTAGTAACCATCAAAAAGCCTGGTACGGGTAGGTCGCTAAATACCATTAAAGTGAATGGTAAGAATAACCAAGGCTATTTCGTCGACCACACCATCTTCCGCGAAGGTGGCCAACTGGAAATCACTACCAAATAAGCTGGAACGGATACTGCTGGTTTCAGTAGCTAGTACCGTGCATACGTGAAGAAGCAAAAGTGCAAGCCTCATCCGCTTGCACTTTTGCTTTTCTGCCAGACCCAAGTAGCGCGCTGCTTCCCTTAAAGGTTACGAATAGACTTTAAGAATTCGGCCGTTTACGGCTCCTTCTACGCTGAGCAGGTAGGCATTCACCACCTTGCCCATCGGCACCAGGTTGTAGCCCGGAAAAAGCGCGCCGTACCGCTCCCGGCTATCTTCCACCAGCCCCGGACTTACGACGTTGATGCGCTGGTCTTCCTTGAGTTCCTGGGCCGCGGCCAGCACAAAGCTGTTGATGGCTCCGTTGAGCATGGCCACGCAGGCTCCGTTGCGGGCCGGGTGCTCGGCCGCAATGCCGGAAGTGAGCGTAAACGAGCCCCCAGTTGTGAGGTAGCGCTTGCCGATCAATACCAGATTTACCTGCCCTAGTAATTTGCCTTCGATGCCGCCCATCAGGTGCTGCTGGCTCATGGTGTGAAAGTCGCCGTAGTACCCGGTGCCCGCCGTGCAGATGCAGGCGTCGATGGGGCCTAGCTGTTGGAACATGGCGTCGATGGATGCCACCGAAGCAAGGTCTACGCGGACGTCGCCGCTGCTGCGGCCCGCAATAGTCAGGTCATGCCGCTCGGCCAAAGCCGCGGCCACCCGTTTGCCGATGGTTCCGTGCCCACCAATAAGTAAGATCTTCATAGGTTGTTGTTTTATGAAGCAAACTTACCGGGGCGGGCAACGGCGGGAATAACCCAAATAGCTCAATCAATAGTCATTTTGGTCCGCAGGGCATGAGGCGTGTGCCCATATGCTTTCTTGAAGATTCGAATGAAGTGCGAAGTATTCTCGAAGCCGCATTCCTGCGCCACTTCCGCTACCCGCTTGTCCCCGTTTTGCAGCAGGAGGCGGGCGTGAGCTAAGCGTTGCTGGTTCAGCCACTGCCGGGGTGGGCACTGATACAAGCGCTGGAAATCCCGCTTAAACGACGCTAGGCTACGGTTGCACAGCTGCGCCAAATCGGCTACCGTAACGGGCTGTAACAGGTAGGTACGCACGATGAAATCCAGGTCCGCTGGTTCTGTGCTCAGTGCCGCCGCTACAAAATCAGCCACCTGTTGCTGATAACCAGCAGCATTGAGCAGCAACAGTATTTCCTGTTGCTTGACGGCCATCAGGTGGTTGGGCTCCAGCAAGGGCTTATCGAAGTAGAGACGCAACTGCGTTTTAAACCCCTGCACCAAATCGTCGGCGGTCAGTACGAGGCAGGATGCTTCCGCCAGCGGCCGGGGCCGAGGAGTAAGTACACGGACGGATTGCAAGACCTTGCCCGGCAGGAAAAGCAACAAGGCTTCGAAGCTCAACCCTTCTTCGATGTACTCGGCCATCACGTAAATCCCCTTCCTGAGCAAAACCACCTGGCCGGGTCCTACCTGTAGAGTGTGGTTGGAAAAGTGCAGCAGCTTGATTCCCTGCACAACCAGAAGGATGGTGTGCTCCGTTAGGAAAACGGTCCGCTTACCGGCTTTCGACTCTATTTTGAGTTTGGCAAACGTTTCCGTTTTACCAGTCAAAAACGATGCATCCTGGGAAGGGACGATATCGGGTGGAAAGCGAAAAAACATTCAGTTAACAGGAAAAACAACTACGCCGGGCCAAGCACGAATTACTTACGCATGGTTACGGTGGCATTCAACTACCCTCTATCCGCAACTAGCACCCGCCGCCACACTTAGCGCTTTTCAGTGGGAGCTATTAAACATCCAACTTTGCGCGCATAACTGCAAAACGTCGCCCTTTTCATACAAGTAAGCTTGCTCTAATCCTCGCAAAGTAAGGCTTGGCTTACGTTCGGCGAGCATGAAAACCACATTTTCAATTGATGTAAGCGCAAGGGTTATTCTTCTGGAAGTCGTTCACATAGGCTATCTAGCCAGCTTCCATTTTGCGCTACAAGTACCTAAGCACTGTGCCGGAACAAGCTAGGTATACTCCCCAACATCTCGTCCTAGGTTTTCGTTGGAGGGGGTCTATCCAGGGCCACACTGCATGCTCAAGCTCGAAAAAATTAATTGGTTGCGCATTGCCCTGGCCTGGGGCATGTTTAGCGTCTTTATGGTGGTGGTGGTGTACGTGCAGGCCCTCTCGGGAGCGGGCCCGGTGTCTTGGCGCACGGCCGTGCTGGGCCCACTGCTCTACGGCCTGATCTGGATGCTGTTCACGCCCCTCGTGTTTTGGCTGGCGGCACACTTCGATTTGACTGCCGGTCGGCGGGGTTGGGTTTATTCTGCCCTCGTGCACGCCGGCGCGAGCATGCTCCTTACGGTGCTTTTCCGCGTGCTGCACGTTACGCTGCTCTTTTTGATGGGCGCGCCGGGCATTGTACTCTCCTGGGCTACCATCCTCTCCGACATCAATATTTGGATTCCCGCTTACTGGATGCTGCTGTTCGTGGCTTATGCGCTCGACTTTTATGAACGGTATCATCGGCGCACGCTGGATGCGGCGCAACTGGAAGTGCAACTAGTGCAAGCGCAACTGCAGGCCCTGAAAATGCAGTTGCAGCCCCATTTCTTGTTCAACACGCTCAATGCTATTGCCACCCTCATCGACGACGAGCCCCGCATGGCCCAGCGCATGACGGCCAAGCTGGGCGAGTTTCTGCGCCTGGTACTCGACAACACCGACGAGCACCAGGTGACGCTGGCCCAGGAGCTGCACTTTGCGCAGCTATACTTGGAAATGGAGCAAATCCGCTTTTCCGACCGCCTCTCCATTACCTACCAACTCGCACCCGACACGCTGCCGGCGCTAGTTCCCAACCTGTTGCTGCAACCATTAATTGAAAACGCAGTCAAGCACGGCCTCACTGCCGCCTCAGGTGCCGGCGCCATCCACATTCAGGCCGATCAGCAAGATGGGCGGCTCGTGTTGCAAGTAAGCGACAATGGCCGGGGGCCGACCAGGCAAATTCCCGCGGTATAGGTTTGCGCAACAGCGAAGAGAGGCTGCGCGCCCTCTACGGCTCCCGCTACGCCTTGGCCATTCACACGGCCCCGCAGCAAGGATTTGCCGTACGGATCGAACTGCCTTTTACTCCCCAATCCTAAAGTATTCGACGACTCGCTGTGGCGCCTATTCGTACCCTGATTGTAGATGATGAACCCCTCGCTCGTCGGCGCATTGTTCAGCTGCTGGAACGAGCGCCAGAGTTCAAGCTTATCGGCGAATGCCGCAACGGAGCGGAAGCCCTAGCGCAGCTTTCTCCCGTCGCATCAACTATCGACCTCGTGTTCCTGGACGTGCAAATGCCCGATCTAACCGGGCTGCAAGTCCTCCAGCAGTTACCGGCGCAGCAGTTGCCCCTTGTTGTGTTCGTGACGGCCTACGAGCGCTACACCCTGCAAGCTTTTGAAGCGCACGCCGTAGATTATTTGCTTAAGCCCATCGATCCGGACCGTTTCCACCGCTGTCTGACACATGTGCAGCACCTTATGCACCAGCGCACCCCGCCGCAGTTTCAACAGCAACTGCAAGCGTTGCTGCGCGAAATGACTCCGGCCGCCCCACCTACCGTGCCCGCCCCCGCTCCTACCGATCAATTTCTAATCAAAAACAACGGGCGTCTCTACTTCGTCAATGCCGGGGATGTGCGGTATCTGGAAGCTCGTGGCAACTACGTGGTGGTGCATACCCATGGGCAAGAGCACTCGTTGCGCTCCACCCTGAGTCAGTTGGCGACCCAACTAGATCCGAACCGGTTTATCCGGATACACCGCTCTTTGATCGTGAACTTAAACTTTATCAAAGAGCTGCGTCCTTGGGCCCACGGCGAGTACTTGGTTACGCTGCACGACGACACCCATCTGTCTTCGTCCCGGAGCTACAACGAAAGCGTGCAGCGCTTTCTCCAGCGTTTCACCCAGTAAGCTTGGGTTAAGTATGGCGGGTTGAAGCCTGGTTCCGCTCAAGACCAGGCAACAGCAAGAGCAACTCATCCCTTAAATCGGCCGGTTCGTCCCTTTCACTGATAACTGAAAGCGTGCTAGCCGTATGCCCGGATAGTTTACTCTGAACGTTCATTTTCTTTCGCTCCTACTTCTATGGAAACCTCCTTTCCTACCCTGCTCTCTTTGCCGGGTCGGCAACTCCTACGCTGCTTGGCCCTGCTGCTAGTGCTACCGTTCACAGCCTGCGACGATGACAGCGCTACCGCTACCACCACGATACGTCCGAAAGGTCCTAAGCCTGATTGGGGTCCAACCATCAAGCCGGAAATGCAGACCGTTATCGAGGCCCTCGATAGCCTCAGCAAAGGGGTATCGTTAACGACGCTTACCCCCAACAGGCGCGCCTAGCTCCCTCGGCTACCGATGCGGCCATGGCCGTCATGAAAAACTTCCGCATTCCGGCGCCTACGCCGCTGGTGGACACTACGGGCCAGCGTATCCCCGTAGCGGGCGGTACCATCCGGGTGCGGATTTATACGCCTAAAAATGCCACCGCTTCCATGCCCGGCATTGTGTACTACCAAGGGGGAGGCTGGGTGATTGCCAACCTAAACACGTATGACCCTTCGGCGCGAGCCCTAGCCGAGCAGACGGGCGCGGTGGTTGTTTCCGTGCAGTACCGCAAAGCGCCAGAGTTCAAGTATCCTACCGCTCACAACGATGCCTTTGCCGCCTACCGCTGGGTGCGCGACAATGCGGCCACCTTAAATATAAATGCCCAGCGTATTGCTGTGGCCGGCGAAAGCGCTGGGGGCAACTTAGCGGCTTCGGTTTGTATGATGGCCAAGACGGCTAGCGTGCCACTGCCCGTGCACCAGTTGCTGGTATATCCCATTGCCCGCTACGACATGAATACGCCCTCTTACACGCAGTATGCGGCCGCCAAGCCCTTGAGCAAGCCCCTCATGCAATGGTTTTTCGATAAATACCTGAACACACCGGCCGATGGCGCCAGTCCGCTCATTTCGCTGACCAATGCTACCAACTTGCAAGGGTTGCCTCCCGCTACGGTTATCAATGCCGAAATTGATCCGCTGCAAAGCGAAGGCCAAGAATACGCCGCCAAGCTCAAAGCTGCGGGCGTATCGGTGACAACGAAAGTCTACGAAGGCGTCACGCACGAATTCTTCGGCATGGCCACCGTCGTACCAGAAGCTAAAGACGCCCAGGCCTTCGCGGCTACCGAGTTGAAAAAGAGCTTCCAGTAAAAGCCCGAAGTGAGATGCCGCTGCCGGCGCATCTCTGGCCTGCCGAGTTCGTTTTCTCCTCGGGTCGTCTACATACCGTCAACACACAGAAGGCTGCCTAACCCAGCCTTGTCTTCCCAAGCCCCGGTTGTCTTATCAGCCGGGGCTTATATTCTGTTAGGCTATGCGCTTGAGCTTTCTACAATTTCGTGACCTCTCGTACAGTGAGCAAGCCGCTTACTTCTCGGCGCACCGCACTTATTTAGCACGCCGCTACACAGCTGGCTTTACTGTCCATCTTTACTATTTGGGCAGCTTCTTCTGTGAAGAGTGGATTTGCCAAACTCAAAACGAACTACGGCTATTGCGCCCCTTCACTGGCACTGAGCAACTACTCCCCTACACTGAGCTGGTGCACTTGCCTTCTCTCTAATTTTAAAAGCTCCGGCGCCTGTCGACAATTCGCTGCATCGCAGCTAGTACCGCTGACTAGGCATTATGAGGTTTCGTGCCGCCGCTGAACTGCTACAAGTACAATTACACTTATATAACAGCTTCGGCTTCAGCTATTAATTGCGAATTGCTGCTTGAAGTAGCTTTCATTATCTAGGCGCCGCTCCGACTTGGAAGCTGACACCACAGTAAAGGCATTTAGCTGGTTTGCCCTATTATTTATGAAGAAGGGTATAGTAAGGGCTAATTCTAATCAGATTTCTCTAACGAGCTCACAGTAAAGCATATTAGTGACAGCCCGTATGGACCGACCATAGGGTTGAAGCATTCCTGTGTTCTTTGAGCTCGTCTATTGGCAGCTATGCTCAGCAAACTGATTATCCGTCAATTAAACCCATTATCTACCAACAAAACAGTAAGTCATCAATCCTATCAACATCTTAGGAGAGAACAACTTTGACTAATAAGCAAGAAGAGAAAAGCCTGTTACAAGGTGGATAATAAACAGTGTCTTTATTTTTATTGTGTTTTATTTATTTGTTTGTTGTTTACTAATAATATTGTGTGAATATTTACACTTATTCTTCTATTTCTCTAAACGCATTCCTCTTACTTCTCAAGTGACGCACCACTTGTAAGGGTAATTTACCGCTCTGCCGCTCCCCTTTTACCTCACACTTTCTTGCAACTTGTTACAGTTTATGTTCTCTACCCTCTTATGGCTCACCGCCTTCGGTGAGACCAACTATCTCGCCTTTTCAATTTTATCCCTGATGCTATTGGCAACTTTCTTCTGGCGCGTACTGCACCAGAAGAAGACCACAAAAGTGGCGCCATCTACTCCCTATTGGAGCGTTGAAAAAGACAGTGCTTGGTCTAGTCTACCAGACCAAGAGATTGTGACTATTGCCGAATATAAAGCGCAAAAGCATCGCCTGCTGCGGAGCTAGCAAACTACCCGCTACGCCTGTGAGCCTATATGGACTTACAGGCGCAGCGAGCAGCGCTTTGCTGATTGGCGGCACGTAGACGCACGCAGCCATAGCAGGATATAACTTATAATTGGTGCAGGCCAGTAAACAGCCTTCTGCCCAGTGCGCTCTTGGTTTCCGGCCACGGCAATGCCTGTACTCGCAATATTAGATTACGGGTGACTTGCTGCTTGTTAGTAGAGAAGAGACTGAATAGCACTATGTAGTCTGCACTATCGGCTGTTGAGGTATTAAGTGGGAGGCTACAGTTAAGTCCCTTGCTTTTGCTGCCCTTTTCCCGGTACTGCCTCGCTTATCGACTCAACTTTATTTCGCTGTCGCGCCTACATACTGTTTCGTTTGGGCAATTGGCTGGCTTTACGGCACCCAAGTATGCGTGCTTTCAAGAGCTAGGCATTGCTAGTTCACAAGCGGTACATAGCTAAGCGCTAGCAATCCAACTACTGCACTAAACTCTATACTTTACCCGGTTTATGTGCATGCAGCGCTGACATAAGCGCAGGAAATCGCACCCCCGAACGCCTTCTGGTTCACGCCACGGACGCGGTCTGTTAAACTCGATAGCGTTGCGTGGCTCCATCTGCTCTATCGGACTCCTTCGTTGCTACCAGCGCCTTAATCACCGGCTCACTGCCCGTCTCTTTTCATCACCGCTCTTTGCTGCTTGCTTTGCTGCACTTCCTACGCTTTCTCGATCAGCAATTGGTTTTGGCTCTCAACCAACTGCACACGCCCTTACTCGATTCCTTGATGCAAATCGCCTCCAGCCGGCTGGCCTGGGTGCCAGTACTGCTGCTGGCCCTGCGGCCGCTCTGGCGAGCCTACGGCGCGTCCTGGTGGCGGGTGCTGCTGCCGCTGGCTTTGAGCGTCGCCACGACCAACTGGCTAGCCAGCGCTTGGATTAAGCCCTGGGTGAGCCGGCCTCGGCCCTGTCAGGTTGCTAGCCTGCTGCCCCTGCTGCATCTGCCGGCGGGCTGTAGTACGAGCTACAGCTTTTTGTCTACTCACACAGCCGACCTAGTGACGTTGGTATTCGGCCTGATATGGATGCTACCCCGCCTGCCTTGGTCACTAAAAGTGCTCTGGCTTAGCTGGGCCCTGCTCGTGGCCCTCAGCCGCGTCTACCTCGGCCAGCATTATCCTAGCGATGTGTTAGCCGGGGTCACGCTAGGAGTACTAGCCGCCCTAGGTTGCCAATGGCTGCGGCAGCGACTGCCTTTTGCGACGCAGACGCCTGTGGCGCAAGTTGCCAGGAAAGAGTACTCCTGAGTTGGCAACAGAATTGAAAGAAGCGTTCTGCTAACCGGAGCCTAGTGGCCAAGCAGCCGCGAAGCGAATGGCTGGCAACCCGCCGATCTTCTTCAACGCGCTTGGTACTTGTTTATAAAATTTTGTCTAACAGTATTGCCTCACTAGCCTGAAAGCGGAAATCACCCGGCATCAACCCCAAGTCGGCTGGCCGCTTGTTGGTCGCTGGCGCAAAGTTTGTACGGCAGCTGGATAGCTGTTTTTTTCCGTTGTATCACTTCTCACCTATGCCCTTGTCTGCTGCCCCTACTAGCCCCGAGCAGGAACGCGTATTATCCCGTCGGGCCTACCAGGACCTAGCGCTCATTCAAGCAGCCCTGGCCGGCCAAGCCAAGGCCTATGAAGACCTGCTGGCTCGCTACCGCAAACCCGTGCACTACTTGGTGCTGCGCATGGTAAAAAATGCGGCGGATGCCGAGGATCTAACGCAGGAAACCTTTGCCAAAGCGTTTCGCCACTTGGCCCGTTTCACTCCCGATTTTGCTTTTAGCACGTGGCTCTTCCGCATTGCCACCAACCATACCCTCGACTTTTTCCGGCGTAAGAAGCTGCCAACGTATTCATTACAGGCGAGCGTAGCGAGTGGCGACGGAGACCCGCTGTTCCTGGAAGTAGCGGATCGGAGCCCGGATCCGCAGCAAGTACTTATTCGAGCGCAGCGCAAAGAGCTGATACAACAATTGGTGGACAGGTTGCCGGCCCGCTATGCGCGGGTGGTGCGCCTCCGGTATTTCGACGAGTTGCAGTACGAGGAGATTGCCGTGCTGCTAGCCTTGCCGCTCGGTACGGTGAAGGCTCAGCTGTTCCGGGCCCGCGAACTGCTACTTGATTTAGTTAAACATAGCCACGCGGCGCTATAAGAGAGCACACGAGTGGAAATAGCGGGTTTACCGGTTACAGATGCTTGTCTTTGCCTGTACGGGCAAATAAGCAACGAAACCAATTGTTCGACTTCACCCTTACTTCAGAGCAGGGTACAACCCTGGGAATTCGGTCTTAAGCAAATTAGTCGCCACCCCACCTAGGTTGTCGAAAACCTTGTTGCCGGCTTCAAAGTCGCGCAGCAAGGGGTGGCTGATTTTCATGAGCTTGGCAATTTTGGTTTCATCGTCTCCCATAAAGTCGAGCACGTGCTGAATTTGGCTATCAGTCATTTTTAGCTTCTGCAGCCGAGTAACAATGCGCTGCTGCAAAGTGGGCAACTCGGATGGCAGCGCCAGGCTCATCTGCTTTTCTAAAGGCCGGGCTTTGCTCGTGGTTTTAACTGCAATCACCGGTGGAGCGGGCTCATCGAGGTGGGCTAAGGGCTTGGGAATAGAAAAGCGCACAGCATGCACTTTTTTACCCGCTTTGATGGGGTCGTAAGCCACCATCCAGCCTAGCGAGTGCAACTCACGGAGGGCAGGCTCGAGAACATACCGCTTGAAATCGTAAAAGAGCGTGTAGGTTACGTCGTTGTCATCGCCTAGAATCTGCTTGCGTAGGGTATCGAATTCCACTTCCCAAAACCCGACGTCGTCCCAGGACTTGAGCAGCCAGTACAGGCGGTGGGCGTGGGCTGATTTGAGAGTAAGCAGCGTTTCAATTTCCACGTGGGTGTACTGCTCGGCCAACTGCAGCAAAAAGGGCTTGATTTCTGGGGCGAAATTGCCCGTCAAAAAACCCGTACCCTCGTTCAGATCGATGTAGCTGATGATGGAATAGGCCGTAAAACGCTTTTTGTTGCCAGTTTGCGACTCGATGGTGACCACCTTCGACATAAGGCTTTTGCAGGCGTCCCGGATTGTTTCGTAAACGCTACCCCCTTTCTTCTGGGTCATCACTCGGTTCAAGGCAATGGAGATGCCGGGCAGCTCGGTCTGATCCTGGTGAATGCAGCCCAGGGCCAGAGCGAAGATGCGAGCTTCCACATGCGTGAGTTTCAAGGGTGCACGCACTAATGCATTAGCTTGGTAAGCCCGAGGGTATAAAATAGGAGGAGCAGGAGTAGCGGACATAGCAAGGGCGCTAAGTAGGATTTGCTCTAATGTACGCATCAGCGTGAAAACTTATCGTCTTTCACGCAAAAGACTTGCGAGTGCCATTTTTCACGCAGATTATTCTTGTCATTCCAGCAGTGCCATTTTTCACGCAGTTGCTTGAGGTGGGAAGTGAAAGTGCCTTCTTTCACGCAGGAGTGCCATTTTTCACGTAGTGGTGCCATTCTTCACGCTGCAGAGTGCCGTTTTTCACGTAGATGGTGCCGTTTTTCACGTAGATCAGTGCCGTTTTTCACGCTGCAGAGTGCCGTTTTTCACGTAGATAACACTCATTACCGTTTGGTATTCAGATAGTTATGGCCCTCTGAATAAAGAATATAAAAAGAATAGCTTTAGAAAACAGAAGAGGTTCTGTTTTTTTGAAAATCTTGAAAAGAAAAGTTTCAAGGTTTGAACAGCTCGATAGCCCAAAATGCCGCCCAGGTGGTGCTACAAGCAGTTTTTTGCGTTTCATCCGAACGAAAGACACCAGGAACACAGGCGCTTAGCATCTCTTAAAGCATCTGCGTGAAAAATGGCACTCATAACCTCCCCTCCTTTCGACCTTAACTGGACCTAGTCCGTCATCTACGTGAAAAATGGCACCGCCTAGGTTGGCTTACTTACTGAGTCCTGTTGCTAGACCTCAGTTAAAGAGGCAACTGGTCCAAGGAGCACATGGCACTTTACGAGCAATCAACGGCGTCCGCACTAAGTTTTGCTCGGCAATACCGGGAGATAAGCCTTCATCTTTTGCTGTGTTGTGGAAGAGGTCGAATGCATGAAATGAAGTAACTCCCTGTGCAGTCCGGTAAGCGGGATACAGGAAAGCACGAAATAGTATGCCGCCCTACCGGCTATTATTTTGTGCTTCTAGCTATAGAAGGCAAGATTAACCTGGTTTTCTCTCGATTAACTGTGCCTGCTTTGGTGCAGCCCTCTAGGCCAATATTTTAACTGAACTCATTTTCGGACCTCTTTTACAGCAAACAGAATAGGCTCGGGCAGAGGCAAAAAGTTAGCAACAACTCAACAACCTAGCTTTTGATGGCTATGGCTTCAACTTTTTGTCTTTCTGCACCAACTTACGTAGCTGTTCCTCGGGCAGCGGCCGGTTGGCATTTTCAAGGGCGTCAAGCAACTCACTCACTGCGCGCTCTATCTGTTGCCGGACTACAAAACCAGGTTCCCAATATTCAGCTTGCTTGAGGCGCAGATAGGTGTCAGGGTGCAGATAGGTGCTAAACTTCACCCATTCCGGACCTGCCGTTGCTGGCTCAGCAGCGACCGGGACCGGTGGCGCCGATTTAGCTGGCTCTGTTGGCGTGGCCAGATAAGAAGTTATGGGGGGCACCTCGTCCATCCCGTACAGAGAGGAAGTGTCGAGAACCGGACGCGAGGTTTTGGCCGTGAAATTGCGTTTGGGCGTGTTGCTCATAACCTGGCTAGAATTTCGTCGGTGAGGGCAATGTAGTCGAGGGCACCATTGCTGTCTGGGGCATATGCTAAGATAGCTTCCTGCACGGCTTGGGCTTCTCCTAATTTGGTGTTTTGCCGAATGCTTACGCCCATAACCAGGGGTGCTAGCTGTTCGTCTTGGTTGATAAGCTCCACGTACTGGTGGTGCATAGAAACGCGGTAAGAGGGCGAATACTTAGTGAAGAAGATGCCACCCACTTTCAGTTTTTGGTTGTAGTGCTTGCGTACACGCACGCATGCTTGCAGCAAGGAAGTGAGGCCGTTATAACCGAAATACTCTGGCTGCATGGGAATGAACACGGCATCGGAGGCAATGAGGGCGGCGTAAGTGATACCGCCGAGGGAAGGCGGCGTGTCAATCAAGCAATAATCGAACTGCTCCTCCACTTCTTCTAGGGTCTCGCGTAGTACGAACTCCAAACCGGAGGTGCCCGCCATCAGCTTTTCGACCATCTGTAAACGAGGCGAAGCGGGTACTAAGTGAAGCCTCTCTCCTACTGCTTCCATAACCTCCGACAAGGAAACCTTGCCGTCACTCTCTAGAATCTCACCGAGGTGCCGGGTGCCTTGCCGCTCAAACGACATAGATAAATTGGTTTGCGAGTCGCTGTCGATTAAGAGTACGCGCGAACCTCGACTAGCGAGTACCTGGCCGACATTCAAAGTGGAAGTTGTCTTTCCGACGCCTCCTTTGTGGTTGGCAAAACAGATGGTTTTCATGAGCAACACATAGCTAGTGTGTGGCAATGTTACACATTTAACTGATATACATGCAAGACAATCAAAACCAACATTACTTGTCAAACAGGTAATACTAGTAAAACATGTAATACCTGTAATGCATGCCTAGCAAGTGTTACTTCCTCAAACATTTTATTTGATTGCGATACTTGATGACCGAAGAATAGTTAACGTGTGACTTGGCTGCATGAACTGGTGCATGTCATACATGCAAGACGTGCATTTACATAAAGCATTGAAAAACAGATATATAAAATCCGAAAAACCCACTATATTTGGAATATATTAGCGTTATAGAAGTAACGTCATATTAAAGGCATGTAGTACATGCAATACCGGTATAGCATGTGCTACAGGTAATAGAAGCCATACTTGTAATACATGTTTCACCAGCAACAAGAATATAATTGTTCTGCATTCTTTGCATGTAATACATGTAAGGAATGTAGAACATGTGAAGAATGCAAAAAAGTTATATCATCAAACTAGCCAAGCACATTCTCCTTTTCCAGCTAATGGCTATGCCCAACGACAGGTAGGGCAGAGGTGAGTGAAATAGGATAAGGACAGCCAAGTTTTATTAGATCTACTAAATCCCAACGAGATGTTAGGGAAGCGTATGGTCAGCTTGGACGCGACGCATTGGGGGAGGGGCAGATAGTGTGCACGACACAGCCACCATTAGGAGCGGCTTTGGTAGAATAGAAATCTTTGGGGTCCGTAGCGGACATTACGCTCTAGTAATATACCGACCTAGCATTGTGCAGTAGGGTAAGCCCTTGAATAAACGGAAGCCGTAGTGCATGCGCAAGGATACTTGATTGCCCATCTACTATTTACCAAACATGGCGGTAAAGTAAGTTGGAGAAGACTCTTTTCCGGGTTCTGGCAAAGCAAATTACGCGTGCGGATCAGAATACACTAAAAACGGCGCCTTGCATTAACTCAATCTGTCGAGTTAATGCAAGGCGCCTGTTTCACTATCTGCGCACAAAGCTGATTTAGTTGAACATCAATGTAACGCCGTCCCGAACTTTCTGATAGGAGGGCACCCTAGAGGTCAATAGTATTCTGAGGGCTTCCTAAAGCGGGGACCTGCTTAGCGCTTTTACAGCACGTAGTAGGTGCTTTCCGCTGGGATGCTCTCTTTGCTTACCCGGTTGTCACCGATCATCTGCTTGAGGTTCACTTCTATGGTTTGGGCGATGGCCGTTACGGGAGTATCCGTTGGTTTTCCCTCGAAAGGGTCCTGCAAGTGAATGGCCATTTTCTCGATTAAGAAAAAGGCTGAGGAAATGGCAACTACCATCAAGACCTCTAAGATGCCAAATACCTCCAGCAGGGCAAAGGGCAGTAGCAGCACGAAAAAGAACAGGCAAAAGTGAATGTACAAAGTGTAGGTAGCCGGAAACACCGTGTTTTTGATTCGTTCGCAGCGACCCATTGAATCAGTCAGCCGGGTGAGTATGCCCTCCATCTCTACTTGCTGGTAGGGGTTAAGCCACCCTTCCCGCAACGCGTACCGCAAGTCTTGACCGTGTAACTGCAGCAGCGCATTCGGGACATTATCATGCCGGGCAGCGAAAGCGACTTCTTCCGGCGATAAGAACCTGCGTACTTTATCCAGGTCCATTTGCTTGCGCAACGATAAGCCTAGGCTGTAGGCCCAGGCAATTTGTCGGTTGGTGAGCCGCTGCGCCCAACTCCGGGCTTCTTCGGAGGCGTAGGGCGCTTCGGTAAAGCAGAGCACCTGGCGAATCAGGGACCGAGAATCATTGACAATGGCGCCCCAGGCAATCCGGGCTTCCCACCACCGGTCGTAGGCCTGGTTGGATTTGAAAGCCAGCAACAGCGACAGGATTGTGCCCAAAACCATGGGTACACTCAAGGGCAAAGACACCTCCATTATGTGCAAGAGTTTGTCTTCCAGCGCAATGAGGGAGGCATAGACAAACACAAACAGGATTTCCCGTTTGATTTTGCCAAACACATAGGAAAGCGGAATTTTCGTTTTCAACAACATAAATCAAAAGAAATAGGAGTACTAACAAGTGAAGGGCCCGCACCGCTTATGCGACCGATAAACAAGGCACCTTTGTGGTAATGGCACGCTCCCGGCTGCGGGCTTGGCGTCCTAAACGCAGGTAGTCGAGCACGCTCTTCTTCTTGCAGCTAACCACCAGATCCACTTCGTACTCGTCGATAAAGGAGATGATTCCCTCGGTTACGTCCCGTTGCTGCACCAAGTGAACCGCGTAGGTCACTTCCCTCAGGAAGGGCAAGGAATAGAGGCTGGCCAAAGCCCGGGTTAAGTTATCGGTGCTGGTTCCTGGCTTGAACACCAGCAAGAACGTGACGCGACACTCCTTGCGCCACAGCAGATCAATCAGTTCCTTGTCGGGCAGGGCACTGTTTTTTACGTCCACGTCCAGTACGAAGGCAATTTTGCGGAAGCTGTTCGGAGCAAAGAACTCGGGGATGTACAAGACGGGGAAAGGAATATCCTGAAGCAACTCGTTGAAGAAGCTTAGTGCTTCCGTGTTCCGGCTGCGAGAAACAGTGCTGAGCACCAAATCAATCTGGTTTTCCCGAACGAATTGCTTGAGGTCCGAGGAATTGGCACAGTACATATGCGTCACCTGAATGTCCTGTATCTCAACGCTATGCAACCGTCGGAGCCGTTCTAGTGCTTTGTTGAACTCCAACTCCGGCTTCTGCGGGCGAGGCAGGGTTAACAAGTCGGTGATAGAGTCCGAAGCAGGGGTCAGGTGCAGGAGCGTAATGTGGCAGCTTTCGTTCTGAAGTAAATTCAGCGCGTAGCGAATCAGCTGCAGAGAATACAGCGTCAGGTCCGTTGGTATCAATACTTTCTTCATCCGCTGCCCTTCGTTTTTTGCTATTTAAGGCCTTCTTAATATCAGCAAAACAAAGGCACAACTATTAAAGTGATATTAAGCTCAAATTATAATGTCGTTAAAAGCGTAAATTTTACGTATTTGTACGGTTGCAATCACGCCACAGGCATGGTTGAAACCGGGCGAGTTAGGTAGGCTCTGGCATTCATCAACACTAGAAGCGTAAGCCAGGAAAACAGTTAGTTTCAGCCGTATAAGCCTGGTTTTACTTTGTATAATGGCCTACTCTTAGTGCGGGCATTACTTGCCTACTAGGGCCGGTACGGCTTGCCGACCACAAGCTTGTTGCCAGACAGGTCTACTTCCAGCAATTGGGGAATACGCACGTATCGGCCGTTGATATCCTTGTGACTGTGCAGGGCCATCAGCGTCTTGCCTTCCCAAGTGCGAAATAACATGCCGTGCCCGTAGTTGGGTGGGGTGATAGGGGTGGGTTCTTGCTGCCAGGGACCATCCAACTTGCCACTGGTGGAATACGCCACCCCCTGCGTATACACATCGTACACCCAACTGGTCCAGAGCATACCCAGCCGCCCGGTCCGGGTCCGAAACAGGTAAGGACCATCGGTTACCTTATTCGGACGGTCATGGCCGGTGGCATCTTTTTCCCGGCTCCAGGGCGAGTCACTGGCTCGGAACAAAATCTGACCGGCCCCAACGGTTCCACTCAGATCCGGCTTCAAGGCAATCTTTTCAACGGTACCGTTTAGGTTCTGCAGCCATTCGTGGCAGTAGATGAGGTAGGGTTTGCCGTCGGGTTCCACCCAAAAGGTGCCGTCCAAGGTCGACTTGTTGGCCGGTAAGTAGAGCGCCTGATTCAGGGGAGCGTAGGGACCAAGGGGTTGGTCGCTGACCAGGACGTGACTGGCCCGGCGCTCAACTGGCTTGCCCTGAACGGTGTCAATCTTGAGCGCGGAGTTGGTGAAGGTGGCGAAATAATAGTACCGACCGCGATAAAAATGGATTTCGGCGGCCCAAATCATGGGCTTGGGGCCCATCCAGGAAGTAGGGTCCGGCTGGGCGACCGGATACGGGCCTTGCCAGCGCTTTAGGTCTTTGCTCTGCCACACGAGGCCGCCCGTGCCGGTCATGTAGTAAGTCTTGGTCTTAGGGTCGGCCAAGACAAACGGGTCACTTAACCGGATAGAATCCAAGGGCACATTCTCTCGAATAGGCCGGGGCGTCTGGTTCTGGGCTACCCCGTAGCAGGGGAGTAGTAAGCTGCCGACTAAAAGCAACCGCAACGTGTTCAGGAAGATGCGCATGGAGAAGGTAACGAGGGACAAGACAAGCTAATGTAAAAAGTATGCAGCGCTTGGAGTGAAAAAGGCAGCGGGCATGGTTCCGTACCGAACCGGCAACCGGGAAGCAGCTTAAATCTGCCGTTGAGTTATAATCCTTGTGTGTCGCACCGAAAGGCGTTTTTCCGTAGTTATCGCACCGAGATATTCCGTATTCGCCACTTGTTGCACGTTTGGAGGCAAAACACCTTTGTGCCGCGAGCCAGAGACGCGTCTTATTGTCTCGGCCGTTCGCTGCTTAGTGATGCGCGTAGAGCCATTTTAATGTAGTCTTAACTAGCTTCGCGGCCGAGAACTTCTACCGTACTCGCCACGCGTGCACTTCAAGCAACGCATTCTCTTATCCCGAATCTTACCGCAAGGATTACCCACGCATGCTGCTTCATTCTTTATCTGATGCCGACGGGAGTCGGTGCACGCTCACTTACGAAGAAAAGAACGGCTGGCTACGGGCCACATGGAGTGGGTACGTGGACCCGCTCGAAGCCATGCGCGGGGCCGAACAGTATCTACACAACGTGCAGCCATTGCGTTGCCCTTACCTGCTCAACGACAACTTAGCGTTGCGCGGCCCTTGGTTTGATTCGGTGGAGTGGCTGCAACGGGCGTGGGTGCCCCACGCTTTCCGTTTAGGACTGCGCTACGTTGCCCACGTGGTACAGGCCGACACACGCACCGACAGTTTAACGCTACGTTTTCCCACCCACGTGGTCGGGCTGCTGGAGTTGCAGATTTTTCATTCGGTGGCGGAAGCCGAGCAGTGGCTGCGGAGCTGCCAGCACTAACGGTAAAAAAGCGCAAATCGCCTTATCTGTACGGCAGGGCGCCTCGTCGTGGGGTAGGGGAGAGGTGCAACCTCGTTCCGGATTGCTGCCCGCGCGGTGAAACTTGATGTGCTTCGTTACTCACGTGGGGTCTCAAAGGTGTGTATAAAGGAGAGGCCGGATCGACAGGTGTTGGTGATGAGCGAGCAGGAAAGCTAGCCTTCATCCGTTTTGGCAGGCGGGTAGCTGCTGGCTGCGTGCCGAATCCGCAGCCGGCTTTTTGCTAAGGGTGTTCGTGTGACTTCGAGCACACGGAATTAGTGATCTGGGTCACGTCGATTTGCCGTTATTCCCGGGAGCTTTGCAGGCCACATTGTAAACGGCAAAAAGCAAAGCAAATGGAAAAACAGATCATTAATCCCTGGCAGTGGCAGGCTTCCCGCAGTTATGTGCAAGCCGTTGAAGTGAAACAGGAAACAGGCACGCTCTACTGCTCTGGCCAAGCGGCTATCAACGCGGCAGGGCAATCAAGTACTGCCGACATGAAAACCCAACTACTGCAAGCCCTGCACAATCTAGAGCAAGTCATCAGCGAAGCCGGCTACGAATGCCAAGGAATTGTGCGCTTGAATATTTACACCACTTCATCAACTGAGCTGTTCGCCTGTTTTGACGTCTTTCAAGACTGGATAGCTAGGCATAACGTCAAGCAGGCCAGTACGCTGTTTGAAGTGAAAAGCCTTTTTGAAACATTGAAAGTCGAGTTGGAAGCGACGGTAGTGAAGTAGTCGCTTCGTCTCGTAGTACTAATCGGTCAGGGGTGTGCAATTGCTTTTGGCGGTTGTACACCCCTGCCTATTTATAGAACAGTTGGAAGATGACTAGCTCTTGCTTCCTACTGCTGTTAAGCGCTTACTCGTCTTTGAGTACTCCGAGATTACGCTACTGTTATTTGTGCAAAAAGTTATTGCGGTGTTTGTGTTACCAATTTGTCAACTATAGTTAGAACAAAACATGGCTTGTTCCTGCCCTTTATATTTGCACGATCAACTAATAGAATAGGATTCAGATGGGTCAGCATGCTACTTAAGCTAAAAATAAGTAGATGCTACGGCGTTGCGGCGACCGATTAAATAAGGTATTTCTTTCTGTGAAGCAGGCGCCCCACGTGTTGGCGCTGGAGTACGCTTTGTCATCAAATAATACCAACGAGTGCATGAAAACATCTACGGTTTTTTTTAACTGGCAACGCAGTTTTCTGTTGCCGGTGGCAGTGTGCGCCAGCGTCCCGGCCTTCTCGCAGCAAGCGCAGAGCATCACGGGCCGGGTGACCGACAAAGCTGGGGAAGGTTTGCCGGGCGTTACCATTCTGGTGAAAGGCACCTCGGCCGGTACCGCCACCGATAACGCTGGCAACTACAGCTTGTCGGCACCGGCCGAAGCCACCACGTTAGTGGTGTCATTTCTGGGATTTCAGTCGCAGGAAGTGTCTATCAATCAGCGCGCGACTATCAACGTTACGCTCAGCCAGGACAGCAAGGCCCTCGATGAAGTGGTAGTAGTCGGCTACGGCACCCAAAAGAAGGTGAACCTGACCGGGGCCGTAGACCAAGTAGGAGCGGAAGTGTTGGAAAACCGCTCGGTGCCGAACCTGACGCAGGGCCTGCAAGGTGTACTACCCAACCTGAACCTGGTGCCCGGCGACGGTAAGCCCACCCAGTCGCCGGCCTATAATATTCGGGGCACGACCTCAATCGGGCAGGGCGGCAACGCACTGGTGCTGATTGATGGGGTGGAAGGCGACCCAAGCCGAATTAACCCCAACGACGTGGCGACCGTGTCGGTGCTGAAAGATGCCTCGGCGGCGGCTATTTACGGAGCCCGGGGGGCTTTCGGGGTGGTACTCATCACCACCAAGGCCCCGGCCAAAGACAAAACCAGCGTGGCCTACTCGTTCAACCAGGCCATTAAGAGTCCTACCACGGTACCCGATTTCGTGACCGACGGCTACCAGTTCGCCACGATGTTCAACGAGGCGTGGTCGGCGGGCAGCAATTACTCGCAAACGCCGCAGAACGTCAACAAAACCGTGCGGTTCTCGCCCCAGTACCTGGCCGAATTCAAGCGGCGCGCCGAAGACCCAAGCTTGCCTAAGGTGGAAGTAGGTGACAACGGCGAGTACGTGTACTACGACAACACCGACTGGTACAAAGAGCTGTATAAAAAACGCACCAGCTCCACCGAACACAACGTGTCGGTGTCGGGCAACAGCGGCAAGGCCAGCTTCTACGCCACCGGCCGCTACTTCAATCAGGACGGGTTGTTTCGCTACAATTCCGACGATTACCGCATGTACAACTTCCGGGCGAAGGGGTCTATCGACTTATTTCCCTGGCTGCGCATCGACAACAACACCGACTACTCTAGCATGCGCTACCACAACCCGCTCAACGTGGGCGAAGGCGGCAGCATCTGGCGCAACATTGCCGACGAAGGCCACACCATGGCGCCCATGTTCAATCCCGACGGCACGCTCAGCTACTCGGCGGCCTACACGGTGGGCGACTTTTGGTACGGCAAAAACGGCATCGACTTCGATGAACGAGTTACGCGCAACACCACCGGCTTTCTGGCGCACTTCTTCCAGGACAAACTGCGGCTCAACGGCAACTTCACGTTCCGCAACACCGACAACGAGCGCACCCAAACCCGGGTGCCGGTGCCTTACAGCCGCAAGCCCGGCGTGATTGAGTACGTAGGCACCAACACCAACGACTTGCTGCGCAACTACCGTCAGACCCGCTACCTGGCAGCCAACCTCTTCGGCGAGTACGAGGCCACGTTCAACGAGGCGCATTACTTCAAGGCCATGGTGGGCTACAACTACGAGCAATCCACCTACCAAGCCCTGCAAACCCAGCGCAACGGCCTGATTTACCCGGACGCCTCCGACCTCAACCTAGCCCTCGGTCAGGCCATTACCACGCAGGGCGGCTGGGAGCGGTGGAACATCCTCGGGGCTTTTACCGGCTCAACTACTCGTTCAAGGAGCGGTACCTGCTCGAAGCCAGTGGCCGCTACGACGGCTCTTCGAAGTTTCCACAGAACCAGCGTTATGCCTATTTTCCGTCGTTTTCGGCGGGTTGGCGGGTATCTAATGAAGGGTTCTGGAAAGTGTCGCCGGACCTGATTTCCGAGCTGAAAATCCGGGGCTCATACGGAGCTCTGGGCAACGGTAACATTGCATCCTACGCCTACCAGGAGCAATTTGCCATCCAGCAGTCAGGGCGGGTGCTCAACGGG